>NZ_JBNCKS010000013.1:0-127805 GCF_049841635.1 Micromonospora sp. DT44
CAGGCCACCACCAGTATCAACATCATCAGCCCGGACCCTTGACGACCACACCCACCGCCTAACTGAACGGCGTTGGTACTAGTCCCGCTCGGCGGCGTACGCGGCCAGCCAGGCGACCTGGGCCGGGTCCAGCGACGGGCGGACGCGGTCGCGCGCGGTAGCGACGTGCGCGGCGGTGACGGTGGCGGCGGCCAGCGACTCCCGCATCGCGGCGAGCGCCGCCTCCCGGATCACGGCGGCGCAGTCCGCGGCCGAGAAGCCGTCCAGTTCCGCGCCGAGGGCGGCCAGGTCGACGTCGGATGCCAGCGGCACGTTCCGGGACGCGGCCCGCAGGATCTCCGCGCGGGCCTGGCCGTCCGGTGGCGGCACGTAGACCAGCCGCCCCAGCCGGCCGGGCCGCAGCAGCGCCGGGTCGACCAGGTCCGGCCGGTTCGTGGCGCCCACGACCACCACGTTGCGCAGCGCCTCCACCCCGTCCAGCTCGGTGAGCAGCGCCGCGACCACCCGATCCGTGGTGCCGCCGTCGGTGGCCTGCCCGCGTACCGGGGCCAACGCGTCGACCTCGTCCAGGAAGATCAGCGTCGGCGCGGCCTCCCGGGCCCGGCGGAACAGCTCGCGTACGGCGCGTTCGCTCTCGCCCACCCATTTGGAGAGCAGTTCCGCTCCCTTGACCGAGAGCACGTTCGCCCGGCCCGACCCGGCGAGCGCGGTGACCAGGTACGTCTTGCCGCAGCCGGGCGGTCCGTAGAGCAGCACACCGCGCGGTGGCTGCACGCCGAGGCGGGCGAAGGTGTCCGGGTAGGTCAACGGCCACAGCACCGACTCGGTCAACGTCTGCTTGACGTCCTCCAGTCCGCCGACGTCGTCGAGCGTCACCGACGCCAACTCCAACGTCGACGCGGCCATCGTCGTCGGCCGGACCACCTCCAGGGCGGCGGTGAAGTCGCCCATCGACACCGTGGGCGTCGACGCGGACTTCTGCCGCAGCGCCGCGCGTACCCCGGCCTCCCGGACCAGCGCGGCCAGGTCCGCCGCGACGAACCCGGGGGTACGGCCGGCCACCTCGTCCAGCCGCACGTCGTCGGCGAGCGGGACCTGCCGGGTCAGCACGGTGAGCTGTTCACGGCGCAGGGCCGCGTCGGGCAGCGGCACGCTGATCCGCAGCGACAGCAGGTCGGGCGCGCGCAGCGCCACGTCGACGGCCTCCGGCCGGCTGGTGGTGCAGACCACGGCGACCCCCGCCCGGACGACCTCCGCGAGCACCTGCCGGAACACCGTGGCCAGCGGACCGGGCTCGTCCGCCGGGGCCAGGGCCTCCACGTCGGTGACCAGCAGCACCGCCGGCCCGGCGGTACGGGCCGCCGTCGCGGCGGCGCGCAGCCGGTCGGCGGCGGCCTGGTCGGCCAGCGCGACCACCTCGGGCGCCCACAGCGGATGTACGCGGGCACCCACGCGGGCCGCGACCGCCCGGACCAGCGCCGACTTCCCGGAGCCGGCCGGTCCGGAGAGCAGCACGCCCAGCGAGATGGTGGTGCCCAGCCGGCCCAGCACCTCCCGGTGGTGGAAGCCGAGGTCGAGGAGTTCGGTCAACTCGTCCGCCTGGGCGCGCAACCCTGGCAGCTCGTCCACGTCGGGCGCGTCCGTCTCTTCGACGGCGTCGACCGTCCCGGGCCGCCGGGCCGGTGGTGGCGCGGCGTGGGTGGCCGGACCGTGCTCCCAGGCGACCACCGTGTCCATGGTGACCAGCGACCCGGCGGACTCCTCGACGGTGACCACGGTGAGCAGGGTGCTCGTCCAGGCGAAGCCGACGCTGGTGGCGAGGCTGCGCCGGGCCGCCTCGACGAGACCGCGCGTCGACGCGTCCGGCAGCACGTCCTGCGGCAGCAGCGACACGTCGTCGCCGGCCGTGACGACCTTGCCGAGCAGGGCGAGCCGGAGCATCTCCGGGCTGACCGCCGCGATGACCTCCACCGGCCCGGCCAGGGTGACCCGGGCCGCCGGGGTCAGCGGCAGCGGCGAGACGCGCACCGACGCGCCGTCCCGTACGCCCAGGTTGCCGAGCGTCAGGTCGTCGGCGTAGAGCAGGGCGCTGCTCGCGCCCGCCCCGGCCGCCGCCACGATCCCGGCGGTCTCCCGGCGACCCGTGAGCCGCACCGGCGAGCCCGGGCGCAGGCCCAGCGCGGTCAGCGCCTCCGGGTGCAGCCGCACGATGCCCCGTCGGGCGTCCAGCGCGGCCGGTCGAAGGCTCGCCGTCAGGGTCAGGTCGGGTGGGGCCACCGCCCGACCGTAGTACCCGTCAGCCGGCCACGTCGTTCAGCGCCGCGGATCCAACTCGTCCAGCAGCGACGGGTCGCGCCGGATCAACTCCGCCAGGCGGGCCGCCGGGTCCGGCGTCAACCCGTCCGGGCCGGGCACCCACGCCGGGACTGTCCGCCCGGAGAGCGGCCAGGACGGCGGGGGTTCCACCGGGGCCACCGGCGGCTCCGGGCCGACCGTCACGTCCGGGCCGTCCCAGGAGACCCGCAGCGGGTACGTCCGGCCGTCGTGCTCCACCCGGACGGTCACCGCCAGCCCGGGGTGCGCGCCGACGACCTGGCGTACCGCCTCGGTCACCTCCTCGACCGGCCCCCACCCGGCGTCGTCGGCGGGGTCGTGCCGTTCCGCGTGCCGGGCTGGCCCGGCGTTGCGGGCCGGCCCGGTGAGGCCCGGCGCGGCGGTCGGGCCCGGTGGTGGCGTGGTGCCGTCACGGTCGTCGGCCCGCCGGCGCAGCGCCTCCTCGCGCCGGGCCAGCCGGGCCAGCGTCTCGTCCAGGTCGCCCCTCACCAGATCACCCCTTCCCGCCACGGCCGGAGCCGGTCGGCTCAGGCCTTCCTGTCCCGGGTGGCCCGGTCCAACGCGCGGTCCAGGACGACCAGCAGGGCGTCCCGCACCGAGAGTCGGTCCCGGGCGTCGAACTGCACCAGGGGTACGTGGTCGCCGATGGCCAGCGCCCAACGGATCTCGCCGAGTTCCAGGGCCAGTCGCCCGTCGAACGCGTTGACCCCCACCACGAACGGCAAACCGGCCCGCTCGAAGAAGTCGATCGCCGGGAAGCAGTCGTCCAGTCGTGCGCTGTCGACGACCACGAGCGCGCCGAGCGCGCCCCGGGCGAGGTCTTCCCACATGAAGCCGAAGCGGGACTGCCCCGGGGTGCCGAACAGGTAGAGCTTCAGGCTGCGGTCGATGGTCACACAACCGAAGTCCATCGCCACCGTCGTCGTGGTCTTGTTCGACCGTGCGCCCGGGTCGTCCACGCCGATGCCGGCGCTGGTCATCTCGGCCTCGGTGGTCAGCGGCGCGATCTCGGAGATCGCGCCGACCGTGGTGGTCTTGCCCACCCCGAACCCACCGGCGACGAGGATCTTGACCGGTACGGGTGGCGCGGCCGACGGACGGCTGGTCGGTCCCGTGTCGGCCGGCGGCCGGTACGGAGGTGGCGGCCCGGTCGGCGGTAGCGGCCCGGTCGGCGGTGGCGCGCTGGCACGCCCGGACGCCGGAGGAGTGCCCGGGCCCGCGCCGTAGCGGGCGGTGGCGCTGTTGCCGGCGAGACCCCCGATCGGGACGACCGGCCATTCAGGAGATCGCACGAAGTCCATCAATCACTCGCAGGATGAGGTCGGGGTCGTAGGCGTCGTTGGCGTCGGTCACGTGCACGTCCAGGTGCCCGGCGGCCCGCAGGTCGCCCACCAGCACCCGGGTCACGCCGAATTGCAGCCGGGCCCGGGCGGAGATCTCGGCAACCGAGATCGGTTCGGCGCAGAGCGCGATGATCGCCTGAAGCTCCGGCGCGAGCAGGCTGACCGGCGTGCCCGTCCAGCGGGCGACGTCGGAGCGGGTCACCTGCGTCTCGAGTCCGATCGCCGGATCGGCGCCGGCCACCCGCCCGGCGGTGAGCACGAACGGCCGCAGACCGGCCGGGCCACTGTCGTCCGGAGCCGGAGCCGGAGCCGGCGCCGGCGCCGGCGCCGCCGACGCGCCGCCCCCACCCGGGTGCGGCGTGCGCAGGTAGGGGCGGATCCGTACCCCGGGCTCCGGGTCCGGATCCTCGCCGGCGACGTCGGGAGTCACTGCTGAACGGCGTTCTTCAGCTCGGCGATCAGGCGCGGGGTGAGCGCGCCGCCGGCCCGGCCGGCGAAGAGCGTCATCTCGTACGCGACGGTGCCCAGGTTCGCCGAGCGGTCGGCGACGACACCCAACACGGAACCGCTGCTGATAGCGCTGATCAACAGGTACCCGTCGGCCATGTCGACGATCACCCGGTTTAGGCCGCCGAGCGCGTACCAACTGGCCGCGCCCCCGGCGAGGCTGGTCATGCCGGAGACCACGGCGGCCAGACGCTCCGCGTTGGAGCGGTCCTTGATGGCCGACATGGCCATCAGCAGCCCGTCCGAGGAGACCGCGATCGCCTCCAACACCCCGGCGGTGCTGGAGGTGAAGGAGTCCAGCAGCCAGTTGAACGTGCGGGCCTCGGGGCTGAGGTCCCCCCCGGCGGCCGGCTGGGTCTGGTGGTCGACGTTGTCGTGCAGGAAGGGGCTGGTCACCGTGATGATCCTTCTTCGTTCCGACGATCTGGGCTGACTTCGCGGAGAGCGCGGGCGACGCCCGCCTCGAAATCGGTGATGAGGCTGCGCACCTCGGCCGGGTCGCCGAGCTGCGGGCTGGCTGGTGGGTTGGGCGGTGAGACCGTCAGGTTCGCGCCGGGCACGCGCCGGCTCAGCCGGGGACGGCCCCGGTTGGTGCCGCCGGTGTCCGCCACGGTCGGGCCGAAGCCGCCCGGGGTGGTGGGCAGGTCGACGGTAGCGCCGGAATCCGCCACCGTGGGCCCCGCGCTGGCGGGCGGGTCGGTGACCGTCCGCATCGACCAGTTCCCGCCGGGGCCATCGGCGGGTGGGGCGCTCGACTCGGCGCGGCGTACGCCGGACTGGAACGCCTCGACCAGCGCGCGGGCGGCGTCCGGGTCGGCGCTGGTGGCGTCGACCGGCCGGCTGGGTGCGGCGGCCGCGGAGAGGCTCGCGCCGGGCACCCGCTGCCGGATCCGGGGGCCGGCGGACGTTCCCGCCGTGGTGGCGCTCTGCGCGACGGCGGCGGGTTGCGGTGTCGTACGGGCGGTCGCGGCGGCGTCCGCCGACTCCCGAGCGCCGAAGGCGTCCCAGGACTCGCCGGACTCCAGGCTGCGGGTGGCCCGGCTGAGCAGGTCCGTGTCGAAGCCGGACGGTGGCACAGCGGCGGCTGCGACGGCCGGTGCGGCAACGGCCGGTGCGGCGGTGGCCGGTGCGGCAGCGGCGCCCCGGGCACGAGCGCCCCGGGCGGAGTCCAGAGCCAGCCGTCGTCCCCGGTCCGGTACGGCGGCCCGGGCGACCGTCGCCCCGGCCCGGTCGGCGCGGCGCAGCACCAGTGACGCCTGGGGTATCTCCACCTGGGCGGTCACGCCGCCGCCAACGGTGGCGGCGAGACGCACCTCCCAGCCGTGGCGGCGAGCCAGCCGGCCCACCACGAAGAGGCCGAGCACCTCGGTCGGCGCGAGGTCGAGACGTTCCCGCCGGGTGAGCCGGGCGTTCTCCTCGGCGAGCCGCTGCTCGCTCATGCCGATGCCGTGGTCCACCACGGTGATCCGGGCGCCCAGCCCGGAGGTCTCGCCGGTGACCACGACCCGGGTGTGCGGCGGGGAGAAGACCGTCGCGTTCTCCATCAGCTCGGCCAGTGCCAGGACGAGGTCGCCGATCACGGCCGGCGCGGCGGCGACACCCGCCGGCACCTGCACGTCTACGCGGGTGTAGTCCTCGATCTCGCCGAGCGCCAACCGGACCACGTCGGCCAGCGGAACCGGCGCGGTGTGCGCGTCGGCGCCGGCCGACCCGGAGAGCACCACGAGGCTGCCGGCGTTGCGGCGCAGCCGGCTGGAGATGTGGTCGAGCCGGTACAGGTGCTCCAACCTGCCCGCGTCGGCCTCCTGCTGCTCCAGCCGGTCGATCAGGGCGAGCTGCCGGCTCACCAGGTTCTGGGTACGCCGTCCGACGTGCCCGAACATCTGCGCCACGTTGCGTCGGCCGGCGATCTGCCGCTCGACCAACTGGGCGGCGGTGTTCTGCACCCGGTCGAACGCCCGGGCCAGGTCACCGATCTCGTCGCTGGAGGAGATGACCACCGGCTGCAACCGGACCGACTGGACGTTCTCGGCCTCGTCGTCGGTGACCCGGACCAGCTCCGCCTCGGCGACCCGGGCGACCCGGTCGGCGGAGCGGGTGAGCTGGGTCAGCGGTCGCGCCACCGTACGCGCCACCGCCGCGCTGAGCAGCACCACCAGCGCCAGGATCAGCGCCGCCGCGCCAGCCACCAGGTAGGCGGCGGTGAGCGCGCGCCGCTGGTCGGCCTTCACCTCGGCGAGAACGTCGGCGACGATCTTCTTCTCGACGAACTGACCGAGCCGGATCATCGTGCGGACGGCCGGGAACAGGGCCTCCATCGGCACGTCGCGGACCGCCCCGGCCGGGTCCCGGGCGCTGGTAATCAGGAAGTCGGGGCTGGTACGCGCGGCCACGGCGGCGTCGTTGAGCTGAGCAACCTTGAGCTGCTCGGGCGTGATCAGGCTGCGGAAGCGGGCGTTGTCGACCTGGAGGGCCGCGATGCACGCCACGTAGCCGGCGGTGGTGTCCGGAGTGCCGATCGCCTTGACGAGGATGCTCAGCGTGGCGCAGGAGCCGATGCCCTCGTCGGCGCGGAGCAGCCCGTCCAGGGCGAGCACCTGGCGGCCGGGCAACGTCTCGGTGTCCACACTGAAGACCAGCCGGAGCGATCCGATCAACTCCCGGTTGACCGGGCCGAAGGCGTCCATCACCTGGCCGGGGTTCGCACTACGGGCCAGTACCGCCCTGCGCAGGTCGCCCAGCCGGGACACCCCGTTGAGCGCGTGGTCGACCTGCTCGGTCAGCGCGTCTCCGCCGTCGGCCCGCAGGTCGGCCACCCGGTCGTCCACGTCGGCCGCCTTGCGGATCACCTCGGAGCGTTCGACCCGACCGAGGAGGAAGCCGATCGACAGGATGCGCTCCTGCTGGAGGTCCTGAACGAGGCTGCCGACCCGGCTGGCGAGCCGTACCTGGTCGGTGATGTCGGCGGCGCGTTGGGCGGCGGCCACCCGGTCGAGCACCACGGGCACCGCGAGGCCGACCATGCTCAGCAGGGGAATCACCACGAGCAGCGCGAGCTTCCCGCGGATCCGGAGCCTAGCGAGCAGCATCGAACGGCCCCCACTGTTCGGCGACCGGCTCGTGGGCCGCGCCCACCGGTTGCAGCGGTCGGATGTCGGTCGCGGCCGGTGGTTGCCAGGGGTCGCCGGTCGGCGGGGTGGCCGGGGTCGTGGCGTCTGGTGTGGCGGCCCGCCGGCGTGTCCGCCGGTCGGCGGCGATCAGTAGTACGGCGAGCCAGATCAGCACCAGCGCGGCCACCCCGGCCGCCCCGGCGGCCAGCCACCGGTCCCGGGCCAACCCGTCGATCCGTTCGGTGAGCAGGGTGTCCAGCTCGCCGAGGATGACGGGCTGAAGCTGCCGGGCGGCGTTGCGCGAGTTGAGCGCGGTGGCGGTCAGTTGGCCCTGGTCCACCGTTCCGGAGGCGCTGGGCGTCGAGTACAGGGCCATCGCCTCCACCGACCGCTGGTAGGCGTCGAGCGGGGTCAGCACGTTGGCGCCCAGGTCAGTGCTCTCCGAGTTGTCCACGGCGGAGCGCAGGTTGTCGACCACGTCGGTCGCGGGTGCCAGGGCGGCCACCCGCAGGCCGGTCATCTCCATCAGGCTCCGGGGCCGTTGGGCGGCCGGTTGTCGAGCGGCGAGCACACCCAGGTCGGCGAGCCGGCCGGCGCCCACCACGGCCTCGGGCAGCTTCTGGCCGGCGCTGTCCTGGAGGAAGAAGGAGTCGGCGCCGGGGTCACGGCCCAGCCCCGAGCTCTCCCGCACCTTGCGGTGCAGGGCGAGCAGCAGGTCGGTGACCTCGCCGTACGCGGTGTAGGCGGCCTCCGGGTCGGCGGGGCTGCGGTCGCGCAGCGCCTCCAGTTTGGCCCGCAGCCCGGCCCACCGTTCCTGCGTGCGCAGTTCTCCGCCGATGCGGGCGTCCACCGCGGCGGCCTGCTCGACGGCGCGGGTCAGGGGCTCGCCGGGGACGGGACGGCCGGCGACGGCGGTGGTCTGGGCCTCCACCAGCGTCTCGGTGACCGGGGCCAGCGCGCGTAGGTACTCCACGCCGAGTCGTTCCCGGTCGGCCAGGCTCCGGTCGTCGCCGGTGTGTCGCCAGGTGGACGCGAAGAGCGTGCCGACCGGCGCGAGCAGCGCGACGATGAGCAGCAACGGCAGCGAACGGCCGAGCATGGACGTTCGTCGACGGGCCCGCGGCGCGGGGACTGTCATGGTGTGTCTCCTCCGGCGTCGGGCGGGGGATCGGCGCGGTGTCGGGTTCGCCGACAAGTCCCGTCCACCGGACCGGAAAACTAATCGAACCCCCAGGCGAGCTGGCCGGTTCGACGAGTCAGGTTTGCGTCAGTTCGAGCGATGTCACCGTTCGTCAGGGTTCCGGGCACGCTCTGTCCGATTCGTTGGTGTGACATGAAGGCATCGAGGGTGATATCCGCGAAAGATCGGAATTCACAGGATCCGAACTCAACTCACTGGCCCGCCACGCCTGATGCTCGGTCGCACCGGACCGGATCACCGATCGGGGCAACCGGACGGACGTACGGCGGATCTCAGCCAACGCTCAGGCTGCGCGCCGTACCGTGTGCCGCATGAGATCGCCGTCGCCGGCCGCGTGGTTCCGGCGTGCCCTGCCCACCCGCCGCCGCGCGATCGCCGCGGCGGCGGTCGTCGTGCTGCTGGCTGCCGCCGTGACCTGGGCGGTGTGGCCGCAGGGATCGGACGTCCGCACCCAGAGCGCGATGCTCACCGTCCGCTCGGGACCGTCCGGCGACGCGCCCGTGGACCTGGACACCACCCTGTACCTCCCGTCCGGCGCGTCGTCCGGCCGGAGGGTCCCCGCGGTCCTGCTGGCGCACGGCTTCGGCGGCACGAAGGAGTCGGTGCGCTCGGACGCGGAGGAGTTCGCCGGGCGCGGCTACGCGGTGCTCACCTGGACCGCGCGGGGCTTCGGCCGCAGCGGCGGCGAGATCCACCTGGACAACCCGGACTACGAGGTGCGCGACGCCCAGCGGCTGCTGGACTGGCTGGCCGCCCGGCCCGAGGTGCGGACCGACGCCCCCGGCGACCCGAAGGTCGGCGTGGTCGGCGGCTCGTACGGCGGCGGCCTGGCGCTGCTGCTGGCCGCGCAGGACCGCCGGGTGGACGCGATCGTCCCCATGATCACCTGGAACGACCTGTCCCGCGCCTTCCTGCCCGAGAGCACCGGCGGGGCACCGACCGAGGGCGTGTTCAAGAAGGGCTGGGCCGGCCTCTTCTTCGGCGGCGGCGGCAACGTGGGCAGCGGCCCGGCCGGGCTCGCGGGTACGACCGCCGCCCAGCCGGAAGGAGCGCCGGCGTCCGCTGGGCCGCCGAGCCCGGGGCCGGGCGCGGGTCCCGGAACCGCGCCCGGTGGCGTACCGGCCGGTGCCGCCGACCCGTCCTGCGGGCGGTTCGCGGCCGACGTGTGCGCCGCGTACCTGCGGATCGCCACCGCGGGCCGGGCCGACCAGGCGGCCGTCGACCTGCTGCGCCGGTCCAGCCCGGCCGGTGTGCTGGACCGGATCAAGGCGCCCACCCTGCTGGTGCAGGGTGAGGCGGACACACTCTTTCCGCTCGGCGAGGCGGACGCGAACGCCAGGGGGATCGCCGCCGCCGGCACCCCGGTGCGGGTCGCCTGGTTCACCGGCGGGCACGACGGCGGCAGTGGACCGCGCTCGGACGAAGACCGGGTGAAGTTCCTGACCATCCAGTGGCTCGACCACTACGTCAAGGGCGAGGGCGACGCGCCCGGCGACGACTTCACCTGGTCCCGGATCGCCGGGTTCGACGCGCTCGACCGGGGTCTGGTCGCCACCGGTTTCCGCCGCGCCGACTACCCCGGCCTGGCCGGCAACGCCCGCCGGGAGGTGGCGGTCGCCGGTCCGGCGCAGCCGATCGCGAACCCGCCGAACGGCAACCCGGCCGCCATCTCCTCGGTTCCGTTCGCCGGTGGCCTCGCCTCGCTGCTCGACGGGGTGGCCGGCGACGTGCCCGGCCAGCACGCGCGCTTCGAGTCGACGCCGCTGACCGAGGCGGTTGACGTGGCCGGCGCGCCCACCGTGACCGTGCGGGCCGCCTCGCCGACCGGGGAGGCGGTCCTGTTCGTCAAGCTCTACGACGTCGACAAGGACGGCGCGGCGACCCTGCCGAACGGTCTGGTCGCGCCGATCCGCCTCACCGGCCTGCCGCAGCGGGTGCAGGACGCCCGCCCGGTCACCGTGACGCTGCCCGGGATCGTCCGCCGGATCGAGGCGGGGCACCGGCTGCGCCTGGTGGTCGCCAGCTCCGACCAGGCGTACACCACCCCCGCCGCGCCCACCGTCTACACCGTGACTGCGGACGGTGCGGTCAGCCTGCCCACGGTCGACGGCGAGCCGATCCCCACGGCGGCGACCGTCTGGCGCTGGGTGCTCGCCGGCCTGCTCGCCGCCATCGTGATCGGGCTCGTC
Organism: Micromonospora sp. DT44; assembly: GCF_049841635.1. Lineage (NCBI taxonomy): Bacteria > Bacillati > Actinomycetota > Actinomycetes > Micromonosporales > Micromonosporaceae > Micromonospora > Micromonospora sp. DT44. The sequence continues at coordinate 10,685 of NZ_JBNCKS010000013.1, forward strand.
GTGGTCGTCGCCGTCGTCCGTCGCCGGCACCGCCGCCAGGACCGCTCGGTGCATCCGGAGTACGCGGACACGCCGCTGGCCGTGCGCGCGCTGCGCAAGGAGTACGCGGACGGGTTCGTGGCGGTGTCGAACGTGGACTTCGAGGTGCACCCGGGTCAGGTGGTGGGCCTGCTGGGACCCAACGGCGCGGGCAAGACCACCACCCTGCGGGTGCTGATGGGGCTGACCCAGCCGACCGCCGGGGAGATCTACGTGTTCGGCCGTCGGCTGGTGCCCGGCTCGCCGGTGCTGTCCCGCATCGGCGCGCTCGTGGAGGGGCCGGGATTCCTGCCGCACCTCTCCGGCCTGGCGAACCTGCGGACGTACTGGCGGGCCACCGGGCGACCGGCCGAGGACGCGCACTTCGACGAGGCGTTGGAGATCGCCGGGCTGGGCGACTCGGTGCACCGGAAGATCAAGAACTACAGCCACGGCATGCGCCAGCGGCTCGCCATCGCCCAGGCCATGCTGGGCCTACCGGAGCTGCTCGTGCTGGACGAGCCGACCGACGGGCTCGACCCGCCGCAGATCGCCGAGATGCGCCGGGTCCTGCAGCGGTACGCCACCGACGGGCGGGCGGTGCTGGTCTCCAGTCACCTGCTGGCCGAGGTGGAGCAGACCTGCACGCACGCCGTGGTGGTCAACAAGGGTCGGATCGTGGCCTCCGGGCCGGTCCAGGAGATCGTGGGCGAGTCGCCGAGCGTGCTGTTCGACGTCACCGATCCGGAGGCGGCGCGGGCGGTGCTGGACCGGCTGCACGGCGTGCGGGTGTTGCCGGAGAGCGACGGGCAGTTGGTCGTCGACACCAACGGCACGGCCCGCAGCGAGGTGGTGGCCGAGCTGGTGCGCGCCGGCATCGGAGTGGACCGGGTGGTGCCCCGGCGACGCCTGGAAGACGCGTTCCTCGCCCTGGTGGGCGAGAACTCTCGGGGAAGCGGTGACCGGTGATGGCTGTTGTCGACGCGGGCGAGGCCCGGGGTTACCGGCCGTCGGCCACCCTGCCCTTCGCGGCGGAGTTCCGCCGGCAGGCGTCCCGGCGGCGGACCCAGCTCGCGCTCGGGTTCATGGTGCTGCTGCCGCTGATCATCCTGATCGCCTTCCAGTTCAACTCCGGCGGCGACGACGACAACGGCAACAACGAGTTCGCCAGCCTTGTCGACCTGGCCACCTCGGGCGGGCTCAACTTCACCCTCTTCTCGATCTTCGTGTCGGCGTCGTTCCTGCTGGTGGTGGTCGTCGCGCTGTTCTGTGGCGACACGGTGGCCAGCGAGGCGAGCTGGGGGAGCCTGCGCTACCTGCTGGCGATCCCGGTGCCCCGGGCACGGCTGTTGACGGTGAAGCTGGTGGTCGCGCTCGCGTACTCGGGACTGGCCCTGGTGCTGTTGGCCGGCACCGCCCTGCTCGCGGGGACCCTGCGCTACGGCTGGTCGCCGCTGCGCAGCACGGTGGCGGCCGAGCTGGAGCCGGGGGAGGGGCTGCTCCGGTTGCTGGCCGTGCTCGGCTACCTGGCGGTCGTACTCCTGGTGGTGGCCGGCCTGGCGTTCCTGCTGTCGGTGACGACGGACGCCGCGCTGGGCGCGGTCGGCGGAGCGGTCCTGCTGTGGATCCTGTCCAGCATCCTGGACCAGATCACCGCCCTGGGCGTGCTGCGGGACTTCCTGCCCACCCACTTCAGCACCGCCTGGCTGGGGTTGCTCTCCACCCCGGTGCAGACCGACGACGTGGTCCGCGGCACCATCTCGGCGATCAGCTACGCGACGCTGTTCTGGGGGTTGGCGTTCTGGCGCTTCACCCGCAAGGACATCACGTCGTAGGCATCCGCCAGGCGCTGACGCCGATCCGCCCGGTGTTGCCCACGTCGACCGGGCCGTCCGGGTCGACCTCCTCGGCCGGCTGACCGGCGGCGGGCGCCACCGACAGGTACGCCCCGTCGGTGGCGACCACCGTCGAGTCGGTGACCAGGTTGCGCCAGAGGACGGAAGCGATGGCCCGTTCGCCGGGTGCCAGGGTGATCTCGCGGGGTGGCTGGTCGTAGCCGGACGTGATGTCCTTCGCCCCGTTCTGGACCGCCAGGATGATCGGCTTGCGCTGGTCGTCGAGGACCCACACCGTCGGGTACCCGTTGAGCCGGTACGGGCGGTCACCGCAGTTGACCAGCTCCAGGCCGAGGGCGCGCAGCCCCATCGCGGCGTCCCCGCCGGTCGACCGGATCCGGACACCGGATGCCGGGCACTCGGCCACCGGGGCGCTGCTCGCCGATGGGGTCGGACTGGTCGTGGACGTGGCCCTGGGCGGCGGGCCAGTGGGGTCGCCGCCCTGCCCCGCGTGATCGCGCGGCACGCAGGCGCTGAGCGTGACCAACAGAGCGGCCGCCGCGCCGACCCGTCGCCCCCGGCGGGCGTTACGGAAGATCATCCCCCGATCCTCGCGCACCGACGCGGCCCGTTGGTGACCGGCCTTGTCGCCGCTCGCGCTAGATCGTCTTCGGCCCGCCGGGTCGCCTGCCGACGCCAAGATCCGCACAACTTCCCTGTTGTTGCTGCTTGCGGCGCCCAGGAAGCAGCAACAACCCTGATGTTGTGCGGATCTTCGAGGGCTGAGAGGGCTGGGGTGTGGTTACCGGGCAGCCGATGCCAGGACCTCCTCCAGGTTGTAGACCTTGACCTCACGCTGTACCTGACGCGCGCACTCCATCCGAACTACTAACTGTGAGTTAATAGTTCCTTCGGTCACCTCCCCTTCGGAAAGCACCCGTCGCATGATCTGCACGATGTTGGGGACCGAGGTGCCGTACAGCTCGGCCATCTGGGCCTGCGTCAGCCAGACCGTTCCCTTGGCTGCCCTCAGTTGGACGACGGAGCTGCCGTCGTCGGTTCGGTAGAGGACCAGTTCTCCGGCGGGATCGGTCACCGTGGCTCCTCTGGTGTCGGCTGTCGCGCCAACCGTTCACGTTAATCGACCACCGCGTGAGGGAGCAGTTGCGAATCGCGCACCCGTTGTCCGTCAGATGAGCAGCGCGGGTGGTCGGTCGTCATCCCGGCCCACAAAAACCGCCGGGGTGGTCGATCAGCAGGGCGCAGCGGGCACCGCTGGGCAGCCGGTGGTCGCACCAGACGCGGGTACGCACGAACTGGCGGTCCTCCTCGCTGAGCGTCGTCTCACCGAAGTCGATCGCGGTGACGTGCCCGAGCGAGTCACGCAGCGCCTCGGCCAGCGCCCGCGCGCCGTCGACGCTGGTCAGGGTGGTCGGTAGGTGCACGATCCAGCGGGGTGGTACGTCGTACTCTGTCATGATCCCTCCCTGGCTCGGGTGGCGCCGGTCGTGGGCCCGGCGTCAGGTGGTCGCTCCGGACAACCCTTCGGTGTACGACGTGAGCGCCTCCACGGCCGCGGTGAGGCTCTCGGCCATCAGGTCGAGCTGTTCGGCGGCCCGGGACCACTGCCCGCTCGCCGCCTCGGCGGCCAGGTCGGGCTGGCCTGCGTCGGCGAGCTGCTGCCGCGCTGCGGTGATCCGCGCCGGAAGCTCACCGACCCGCGCGGCGGCGGCACCGAACTGGTCACGGGCGGTGTCCAGCACCTCGACCAGGTCGCCGATGCTGGGCTGGCCGGCCGTTGTGCGTAGCCGGCTCGCACCGTCGCTGAGCTGCCGTTCCGCGTCAGCGGCCAGGTCGAGCGCGTCGTCTCCGCGACGCCGCGCGTGCCGGGTCGCCGGATGGGCGCAGCCGGCGCTGGTCCGCTCCAACAGGACGGTCGCGGCGGCCACCGCGAGGTACGTCTCGCGCAGCTCGCCGGCCACCTGCTCGACCTCCCAGGCGGCGCTTGCCTCGGTCACGGTCACGGGGCCTCCTCTCGGATTGGTGGGTGCCGGAGCAGCGCGACAACCAGCTCGGATGGGGGACATCCGAGCCGCCCGGTGCGCTGCCCCGGCGTGGGTCCGGGGCTTCCCGGAGTGATGAACCAGCCCTGGTGCCAACCCGGGAGGCTCGTCCTCACGCTAATTCACCTAGTGACATAGGTTAACCATGTTCTTGAGGGTGGATCGCGTGTCGTGATCAGATGGGATTGCCAACCCGGGAGGACCGCCCATGCCCGCGATCCCACTCAGCTACGTCGACATCGCTGCGGATATCGCCGCTCGTATCAAAGCCGGCGAGTATGAGCCGGGTGCCAAGCTGCCGTCCTACACGCAGCTCGCCGACCTCTACTCGGTGTCGTTCTCGACCGCAGCGCGTGCCGTCGCGCTCCTGCGTGACCGGGGCGTCGTTGTCGGCGCACCGGGGCGCGGAGTGTTCGTCAAGGAGCTGGATTCCGGCAAGTCGTGACGGGTGGACCGGGCCGCAGGTGGCCCGGAGGTTGTCGCTCAAAGTGATCAATGGGTATGCCTAGCTGGGGCGCCTTGGTCGCCGGATAGCGGCAGCCCGAGGCGGCGCAGCGACCAGTTCGCCGCATCGGTGGCAGTCGTGCCCCATTTCCGGGGCAGCTCGACAGGGTGTACGGGCATCACGCCAACCGGTACGTTGAGGGCTCGGGAGCGCTCCCGGCATCGGCGACGGACACTGGGGCGGGCCGTCAAAAAAGGGCAAATCACAGCCTGGGCCCCGCACGCTTCAGGTTCTACCGCCGGGGATTTTCCCACTGGCAAGGAACTTATTAACATCGATGCCTTGAGGCCTCACCATGGAAGAGATCTGTCCCCTTCGATGGAGGTCTCCATGAACGTCTCTCGGCTCGGCGGGCCGACCCTGTCCCTGTTCCGCATCGTGATCGGCCTGCTGTTCACGCTGCACGGCCTCTCGTCGGTCTTCGGGTTGTTCGGCGGCAACCCGATGACCGGCCAGGCGGTACCGCTCGGCACCTGGCCGGGCTGGTGGGCCGCCCTCATCCAGCTCATCTGCGGCGCGCTGGTGCTGGTCGGACTCTTCGCCCGACCCGCCGCGCTTCTCGCGTCCGGCTCGATGGCGTACGCCTACTTCGTCGTGCACCAGCCGGACGGCCTGCTGCCGCTGTACAACGGCGGTGAGCAGGCGGCCCTCTTCTGCTGGTCGTTCCTGCTGGTCGCGGCGCTCGGCTCGGGCCCGTGGGCGCTCGACTCGCTGCTCTTCAAGCGGCGCGCCGAGGTGCCGTCGATGGCCGAGCCCAGCCCGGTGAACGCCTGACCGATGCGTAACGCGCGTCGCCGGGGTCTCGGCGTGTCGGCTCCGGCGACGCGTGCGTTCGGGGTGGCGTTCCATCGGGTGATGCCGTGGACGATTCAGCTCCAAAGGACCCGAGAGGGAGGGGTCGCCCCCGCGCCCCTACCGGGAAGCGGGGTCAGGCCGGCGGGCGGGGAGTGAGGACCGCGTCCAGGAGGCCGGGGTAGAGCTTGTCCACCTCGTCGCGGCGCAGTCGGACCAGGCGGCTCGTGCCGGCGGCCCGGGTACGCGTCAGGCCAGCCTCGCGCAGCACCTTCAGGTGGTGGCTGCGGGTCGCCTTCGAGACGCCGAAGTCGAAGCTGCCGCAGGCCGCCTCGCCGCCCTCGGCGAGCGCCCGGACGATCTGCAGCCGCACGTCATCGGCGAGCGCGGCCAGTACGGCGGTGACCGGTACGGCGGTCAGGTCGGGTTCGTGCGGCTCCATGTGACCAGTCTAACCCTTGTTCGACAACGATCGAACAACACCCTAAGGTCGGTGTCGTTGGTTCGAAGATACTCGAACATTGGAGCTGACGATGCGATCCCGCGCCGCCGCCTACCCGCTGCTCGCCGCGCTCGCCTGGGGCGCGATGTTCCCGATCCTGGCCACCGCGCTGGCGAGGGTCGACCCGCTCAACCTGACCACCGTTCGCTATCTGTTCGCCGCCGTCATCCTGGTCGGCATCCTGCTGCTCCGCGAGGGGTCTGCCGCGCTGCGCCTCGGCGGTCGGGGAGTCGAGGTGGTGGTGCTGGGCGTCGTCGGCTTCGCCGGCTTCAACCTGCTCACCAACCTGGCCCTCGAACACGCCGCCCCGCAGCAGATCTCCCTGTTCGTCGCGACCACCCCGATCATCACCCAACTGGTCCGGTGGGCCCGGGACGGCGTACGGCCGAAGCCTCTCCTGCTGGCCCTCTCCCTGGTGGCGCTCCTCGGCGTCGGCCTGGTGATCACCCGCGGAAGCCTGGCCGGGCTCGGCCAGTTCGGTCTCGGCGGACTCATGATGATCGGCGCGGTGCTCGGCTGGGCCATCTACACCCACGGCGCGACCCGGTTCGGCGCCTGGTCACCGCTGCGCTTCACCACGCTGACCGCGCTCGCCGGCACGGCCGCCATGCTGGTCGCGAGCATCGGCGCCGACGCCGTCGGGTGGCAGCACGCGCCGGCCGCCGCCGACCTGGTGGCGGTCACCCCGCAACTGGCGTACGCCGTGCTCGTCGCCGCCGTCGTCGCGGTGCTGGCGTGGAACACCGGCGTGCAGCGGCTGGGCGCGGCCAACGCCGCCCTGTTCATGAACCTCGTCCCGGTGACCACGTTCGTCGTGCAGATCGCCCGTGGCTACCGGCCGGAGGGGGTCGAACTGGTCGGCGCGGCGATCACCATCGCCGCCCTGGTCGCCGCGAACCTCGCGGCGCGCACCCGGCCCCGGCCCTCGTCGCCGCCCCGGGCGACGGCGGTCACCGATCCCGTGGCGGTGGTCGACCAGGTGGCGGTGGCGGCCCGCTGACCCACTGGCTGGGATGCCCGGTGGAGGCGCCGGGCAACGTTGCCTAGACTCGACGGCACAACTGCATACCTCATCCAGAGGGGCTGAGGGATACGGCCCGACGACGCCCCGGCAACCACCCCGCGCGCTCACCGCTGAGCGACCCGCGGGGCAGGTGCCAATTCCGTCCCCGCCGCACCGTGCGATGCGGGGAAAGATGAGAGGACCCTCGACATGACGTCGACGCTCGCCGCCTCCGGCATCGACACCTCCGCCAGCCCCGCCCGCGCCCTCGTCTGCCGCGCCTGTTCGGCCCGCTACCCGCTCGCCGCCCAGCACGCCTGTTACGAGTGTTTCGGCCCGCTGGAAGTCGACTACGACACCGCCGCCCTCGCCACGGTCACCCGCGAGCAGATCGAGGCCGGCCCGAACAACATCTGGCGGTACGCCGCGCTGCTGCCCGCCGGGCAGGACCCGGCCACCCGGGTCACCCTCGACCCGGGTCTGACCCCACTGGTGGCGGCACCCCGCCTCGCCGCCGAACTGGGCATCACCGCACCGCTCTGGGTCAAGGACGACAGCGCCAACCCGACCCACTCGTTCAAGGACCGCGTCGTCTCGGTGGCGCTGACCGCCGCGAAGGCGCTCGGGTTCGCCCGGTTCGCCTGCGCCTCCACCGGCAACCTCGCCAACTCGGTGGCCGCGCACGCCGCCCGGGCCGGCGTGCCCTCGGTCGTCTTCATCCCCAGCGACCTGGAGCAGGGCAAGGTCATCACCACCGCCGTGTACGGCGGCGAACTGGTCGCCATCGACGGCTCGTACGACGACGTCAACCGGCTCTGCGGCGAGCTGGTGGAGACCGACGAGTTCGAGGACACGGCGTTCGTCAACGTGAACGTCCGGCCGTACTACGCGGAAGGCTCCAAGACCCTCGGGTACGAGGTGGCCGAGCAGCTCGGCTGGCGCATCCCCGCCCAGGTGGTCATTCCGATGGCCAGCGGCGAACTGCTCACCAAGATTGACAAGGCCTTCTCCGAGCTGGTCGAGATCGGCCTGGTCGAGGCCCCGGCAGGCGGCTGGAAGGTCTTCGGGGCGCAGTCGGCCGGCTGCAACCCGATCGCGACGGCCCTGCACGCCGACACCGACACGATCATCCCGGTCAAGCCCACCGGCATCGCCAAGTCGCTCAACATCGGCGACCCGGCCGCCGGCCTCTACGCCCTGGAGGCGGTGCGCCGCACCGGCGGGTGGATGGAGTACGCCGACGACGACGAGATCCGCGCCGGCATCCGCGACCTGGCCCGTACCACCGGGGTGTTCGCCGAGACGGCGGGCGGCGTCACCGCGGCGGTGCTCCGCAAGCTGGTCGAGTCCGGCCGGCTCGACCCCACGGCGGAGACGGTCATCTTCAACACCGGCGAAGGTCTGAAGACGATCGACGCCGTGGCCGCCCAGGTCGGCCCGACCCACCAGATCAAGCCGTCCCTGCGTGCCGCCCGCGACGCCGGTCTGCTCGGCTGAATCCACCGGGTGACTGGATTTTCGCTGTGAGTGTGGAAAACCCGCCGCTCAGGACTTGACGGCAGGAACCGGACGGCGCAAGATGCTCCGTGCGGGAGGGCATTTCGCCGAAGACTTTTGAAGTTCTTGCGACCCAACGCCGGAGGCGTTGTGCGAGTGCCCCTCCCGACCACGTTCGACAGGGCCAGCGAAAATTCGCTGGCCCTGTCGCTTTTGCTCCTGCCAGGCTCGCCCACATGAGCATCACGATCGCGCCGTTCGACGGCACCGACCGGACCGCGGTCGACGAGGCGTACCGGATCGGAGCGGCGGCCACCGAGGCCGATCTGCCCGACTTCCCGCCGTCCTGCCGGCAACGCTTCGACGCCCAATTCCACACCCCGATGCCCGGCACCCGTTCGCTCTGGGCGCTGGCCCGGCTGGACGGGGTGCCCGCCGGTTACCTTCAACTCGACCTGCCGCAGCTCGACAACCCCGACAACGCCACCGCCGAGCTGACGGTCCGTCCGGACCTGCGTCGCCGGGGCGTCGGCCGGGCCCTGCACGAGTACGGGGTACGCCTGCTGCGTCAACACGGCCGCAAGCGGGTCGTCGTGATGGCTGTCGCCGCGCTGCCCGGCGGTCCGGCCCGACCGGTGGCGGGCGCGGCGTTCGCCACCGCGCTGGGCGCGCACTCCGCGCTGGTCGAGGTGCGCCGCCGGCTGGCCATCGCCGACATCGACCGGCTCGCGCTGCGAGCGGCGCTGGCCGAGGCCCAGCCCCGCGCCGAGGGCTACCGGTCCGTCACCTGGCAGGGGAGCACCCCGCCGGAGTACGTGGCGGACATCGCCTACCTGGACGGCCGGCTGCTGATGGACGCGCCCATGGGCGACGTGCAGTGGGAGCCGGAACAGGTCGACGCCGAGCGCATCCGGGGCAACGAGCGCGCCCTGGACGCCCGGGGCCGGCGGCGCTACCACCTCGCCATGCGACACGAGGCATCCGGCCGGCTGGTCGCCTGGACCCTGCTCGACGTGGGCGCCTCCGTCGACTGGCACGCGTACCAGCAGATCACCCTCGTCGACCCGGCCCACCGTGGTCACCGGCTGGGCCTCATCGCCAAGGCCGAGAACCTGCACCACCTGCTGACCCACGAGCCCGCCGTACGCGTCATCGACACCTGGAACGCGGCGAGCAACAGCTACATGGTGGCGATCAACGAGCAGCTCGGGTTCCGCCCGGTGGACGCCTGGGACAACTGGCAGCTCACCCTCTGACGGGTATCCGCCGCTACTGTTCGCGGACCTGACTCAGGCATGATGGCGGGCATGACGGAGACCCCGCATCCCCTGCACGACAGGCACGCCGACACCCTCAACCGTGCGCTGACCGCGATCACGGAGCGGGGCTACTGGTCCGCCTATCCCGAGTCCCCCAGCCCTCGCGTGTACGGCGAGACCGCCGCCGCCGACGGCAAGGCCGCCTTCGAGGCGTACCTCGGTGCTGACTTTCCCCTCGACCAGCCCGGCGCTGGCGGGCGGATCGCCACCGAGACGAGCCCGTTCGGCGTCGACCTGGCGGTGCGGTACCCGCACGCCGGGACCGACGAGTTGGTCGCCGCCGCGTCCGCCGCGCTGCCGGCCTGGCGCGACGCCGGCCCGCAGGCCCGGGTGGGCGTCTGCCTGGAGATCCTCGACCGGCTCCACAAGCACATCTTCGAGCTGGCCAACGCGGTGCAGTTCACCAGTGGGCAGGCGTTCGTGATGGCCTTCCAGGCCGGTGGCGCGCACGCGCTGGACCGGGCGCTCGAGGCGCTGGCGTACGCGTACGCCGAGATGACCCGGCACCCGGGCACGGCCGGCTGGGAGAAGGCCGCCGGCAAGGGCGACCCGCTGCGGATGATCAAGACGTTCCACGTGGTCCCGCGTGGCGTGGCGCTGGTGATCGGCTGCAACACCTTCCCGACCTGGAACTCGTACCCCGGACTGTTCGCGTCGCTGGTCACCGGTAACCCGGTGATCGTGAAGCCGCACCCATGCGCGGTGCTGCCGCTGGCGATCACCGTGAAGTACGCCCGGGAGGTGCTGGCCGAGGCCGGCTTCGACCCGAACCTGGTTCTGCTGGCGGCCGAGGCCCCCGGTGAGAAGCTCGCCAGCGACCTGGCCCTGCACCAGGCCGTCAAGATCGTCGACTTCACCGGTTCCACCGAGTACGGCGACTGGCTGGAGACGCACGCCCGGCAGGCGTCGGTCTACACCGAGAAGGCCGGCCTGAACACGGTCGTCATCGACTCCACCGACGACTTCGCCGGCATGTGCCGCAACCTCGGTTTCACGCTGACCCTCTACAGCGGGCAGATGTGCACCACCTCGCAGAACATTCTCATCCCGGCCGGCGGCATCGAGACCGACCAGGGGCACAAGAGCTTCGACGAGGTGGCCGGCGGGATCGCGGCGGCGATCGGCAAGCTCACCGCCGACCCGGCCCGGGGTGTCGAGCTGACCGGCGCCATCGTCAACGACGGGGTGCTGGAGCGGCTGGCCGAGGTCACCAAGGTCGGCGAGCCGGTGCTGGAGTCGCGGACGGTGGCGCACCCGTCGTACGCCGACGCGGTGGTGCGTACCCCGACGATCGTGAAGCTGACCGCGGACGACGCCCAGACGTACGGCCGGGAGTGGTTCGGGCCGATCTCCTTCGCCATCGCGACCGACTCCACCGCGCACAGTCTGGAGCTGATGCGCCGGACCATCGGCGAGAAGGGCGCGCTGACCGCCGGGGTCTACTCGACCGACGAGGCGGTGCTGGACGCCGCCGAGGCGGTCGCGATCGAGGTCGGGGTGCACCTGTCCGGCAACCTCACCGGCGGTGTCTTCGTGAACCAGTCGGCGGCCTTCTCCGACTTCCACGGCAGCGGCGCCAACGCGGCGGCGAACTCGGCGCTGACCGACGGGGCTTACGTGGCTAACCGGTTCCGGATCGTGCAGTCTCGGCGTCCTGCCTGATTGGTTGCGGTTGGGGTTTCCGGGGCAGCCCGCCCCGCTCCGGGCGGTCAGGCTTGATCCCTGCGCGGGGCGGGCTGCCCCGGAACCCTTTCGTGGGCACGCTTGTCGCCTGAAGAGCCGGTTTTTGGGGCATCTTTGTGGTCTTGCCTTGGGGAGGGTTTTCCTTATGCGGGGCGGCGCATCTGGAGTTCTTTCAGGGCGGGGATGGTGGGGTGGGGGACCCTTACGCCGGTGTCCTTGAAGCCGAGGCGCTGTAGGCCCGGTAGGCGCGGTCGTTGCCGACCACCACCTCCAACATCAGCTCCGGCCGGCCGCAGTCCCGCGACCAGGCGGCCACCCCGTCGATCAGTTCGCCGAGCAGCCCGCTGCCCCGCCAGGCCGGCGTGACGTACACGGCGTAGATCACGGTGAGGCCCGGCTCGTTCGGGGTGGCCGTTCCACCGGCGTGCCCGACGAGCCGGCCGCCCGGATCCGCGACGAACTGCGCGGTGTACGGACCGGTCGACGTGAACGCCACCCGGGCGGCGAACTCGTTGTGTGGTCGGGCCGCGGCGTCGGCCAGGGTCTCCAGGAAGGCCAACGGCGCGTCGGCGAGCATCTCCAGGCGCAGCGCCCGCATCCGGGCGGCGTCCTGCGGTCGTACCCGGTGGATCCGTGCCTGCCGCAGGGGCGTCGCGCCCGTGTCGGTGCTCATTCCCGCATGCCTACCACAGGGGCCGACGGGCACCGGTGACCCGTGCCGCCAGATCCCCTCCATCCGGTCCAAACGCAACCATCGTCGTGAATCCGACGGACCCTCCGATCGCTACGAACTATGCCCGTTTTGAGGTCGTGCGCTCCCGTCACTCCTCGTGTAGCGTGCGATTTCGATCACCTCTTTCAACGGTCGTCGTCGATCGCTGAGGTGGTGGTTCGCGGGTGTCCGGCCGTGCCGGACGGCCGGGCAGGCAACGCCGTGCAGAGTGAGGGAAGTGCGCCGTGGCACAGGGTTCCGTGAAGTGGTTCAACGCCGAGAAGGGGTACGGCTTCATCGCCGTCGACGGCGGTCAGGACGTGTTCGTCCACTTCTCCGCGATCGAGATGGACGGTTACAAGGCGCTCGACGACGGTCAGCGGGTCGAGTTCGAGATCGCCCAGGGCCAGAAGGGCCCGCAGGCGGAGCACGTCCGCGTCATCGGCTGACCCGATCCCGATCTGCTCGCCGGTTGTTCGCTCGATCGGGTGGCGAGTCGGGGCTGCGGCGCGAACGCCGGCCCGGGAAGATCGTGAACCGTTCCAGCCGATGCTGAGGAGGGTTCATGACCGACCAGTCGCCGCCACCCGCCACGCCCTCCGGGCCGGGTGAGCCGGTCCCGTCCGCCGAAGGCTCCGGCGCGTCACCCATCCCGGGTGCGCTGCCCGTGTCCGGCCCGGGGATGCCGCCTGTCGGGCCGCCGACCGCTGGTCTGCCGCCTGCCGAGCCGCCGCCGGTCTGGGACCCCGCGCGCGGCGCCTGGGTCCCGGCCGGCCCGCCGACGCAGGGCTGGGCCGCTCCCCCCGTCGCCGGCTACCCGCCCGGGGCCGGTCCCTACGGCGGGCAGCCGTGGTATCCGGGGGCGCCGGTCGGCTGGTACCCGCCGGGTTACGGCCTCGACCCGAACGACGCCCTGGTCACTCCGCCCGGCGCCGGTATCGGGGGCTGGTTCGACCGGTTCTGGGGCGCGCTGCGTCGGGGCTGGCGGCAGTTGGTGCCGATCATGCTGCTCACCCAGGTCCTGCCGGCGGCGGTGCTCTCGGTCGTCTCGTTCGGTCTGGACCCGTCGCCCGCCTGGCAGGCGCAGGCCGAGACCGACCCGTCGGCCGGGCTTCCGGACAACTTCGCCACCAGCCTGTTGACCCTCGTCGTCGTGCTGGTCGGCGGCAGTCTGCTGATCGGCCTGGTGCAGGCGCTGGGCTGGGCCGCGGGCAGTTGGGTGATCACCCAGCAGGCGGCCGGCCGGCCCGCCCGGCTCGACGCCGCTCTGCGGTACGGGCTGCGCCGGGCCGTCGGCGTGTGGGGTTGGACGCTGCTGGTCAGCCTGCTCATCGGCATCGGAGCCTGCTTCTGCGTGCTGCCGGGCATCTACCTGGCGTTCGCGTTGAGCATGGCCGGCCCGGTCTACCTGTTCGAGCGGGACAACCCGATCGGCCGGTCGTTCCGGATGTTCCACGACCGGCTCGGAATGCTGCTCGGCCGGGTGGCCCTGGTGGGCGCAGCGGTGATCATCGGAACCGTGGTGCCCGGCATCCTGGAGTCGGCCGGCACCGCCGCGTTCGGCGAGGATCCGTTCGCGTCCCCGGGCCCCGCGGTCGGGGTGGTGGCGGTCATCGCCGTCACGGCGGTGCTGGCCCTGCCGGCCCACCTCGCCCAGTTGGTCGGTCTGCTGATCACGTACGCCGAGCAACGCGCTCATGAGGGGCCCGTGAACGGGGCCACACTGGCTGCGGAACTCGACTGACCGGGCTCATCGTGCTTGCACTCGGCAGGTGAGAGTGCTAAACAAGTCATTGGCACTCGCATACCGTGAGTGCCAACGGTCGGGACGGTGGGGCCAGGTTGTGCCGGTGTGGAGACACCGGGGCAGCACATGGCCGGTCGTCGCGGGCTATCCGGCCCGGCCGAAGGACGTCGTCGTCGCCAGGTGGCGACGTCCCTAGGTGCGCACACCAGGCGGCCCATCCGGGGCACACATCTCGGGTGGCCCGTGAGTGTCCAGGAGGACAACGCCGTATGGCCAAGATGATCGCTTTCGACGAAGAGGCTCGCCGCGGCCTCGAGCGGGGCATGAACCAGCTCGCCGACGCCGTAAAGGTGACCCTCGGCCCCAAGGGCCGCAACGTCGTGCTCGAGAAGAAGTGGGGTGCCCCCACCATCACCAACGATGGTGTGAGCATCGCCAAGGAGATCGAGCTCGAGGACCCGTACGAGAAGATCGGCGCTGAGCTGGTCAAGGAGGTCGCCAAGAAGACCGACGACGTTGCCGGTGACGGCACGACGACGGCGACCGTCCTGGCCCAGGCCCTGGTTCGCGAGGGCCTGCGCAACGTGGCCGCCGGCGCCAACCCGATGGCCCTGAAGCGGGGCATCGAGGCCGCGGTCGCGAGCGTCTCGGAGGAGCTGTCCAAGCTCGCCAAGGACGTCGAGACCAAGGAGCAGATCGCCTCCACCGCCTCCATCTCCGCTGGCGACAGCACCGTCGGCGAGATCATCGCCGAGGCGATGGACAAGGTCGGCAAGGAAGGCGTCATCACCGTCGAGGAGAGCAACACCTTCGGGCTGGAGCTGGAGCTCACCGAGGGCATGCGCTTCGACAAGGGCTACATCTCGGCCTACTTCATGACCGACCCGGAGCGTATGGAGGCCGTCTTCGACGACCCCTACCTCCTGATCGTCAACAGCAAGATCTCGTCGGTCAAGGACCTGCTCCCGATCCTCGAGAAGATCATGCAGTCGGGCAAGCCGCTGCTGATCATCGCCGAGGACATCGAGGGCGAGGCCCTGGCCACCCTGGTCGTCAACAAGGTCCGGGGCACCTTCAAGTCGGTCGCCGTCAAGGCGCCGGGCTTCGGTGACCGCCGCAAGGCCATGCTCGCCGACATCGCCATCCTCACCGGTGGCCAGGTCATCAGCGAGGAGGTCGGCCTCAAGCTCGACGCCGTCAGCGTCGACATGCTGGGCCACGCCCGCAAGGTCGTCGTCACCAAGGACGAGACCACCATCGTCGACGGTGCCGGTGACGCCGAGCAGATCCAGGGCCGGGTCAACCAGATCCGGGCCGAGATCGACAAGAGCGACTCCGACTACGACCGCGAGAAGCTGCAGGAGCGGCTGGCCAAGCTGGCCGGTGGCGTTGCGGTGATCAAGGTCGGCGCGGCCACCGAGGTCGAGCTCAAGGAGCGCAAGCACCGCATCGAGGACGCCGTTCGCAACGCGAAGGCCGCCGTCGAGGAGGGCATCGTCCCCGGTGGTGGCGTCGCGCTGGTCCAGGCCGGCAAGACCGCCTTCGACAAGCTCGACCTGGTCGGCGACGAGGCGACCGGTGCGAACATCGTCAAGGTCGCGCTGGACGCCCCGCTGCGGCAGATCGCCGTCAACGCCGGCCTTGAGGGCGGCGTCGTGGTGGAGAAGGTCCGTAACCTCGAAGCGGGTCACGGCCTCAACGCCGCCAACGGCGAGTACGTCGACCTGCTGGCCGCGGGCATCATCGACCCGGCCAAGGTGACGCGCTCGGCGCTGCAGAACGCCGCTTCCATCGCGGCGCTCTTCCTCACCACCGAGGCCGTCGTCGCGGACAAGCCGGAGAAGAACCCGGCTGCCCCGGCTGGCCCGGGTGGCGGGGACATGGACTTCTGAGTCCAGTTCCGACACACCGAACGGGGCGGGCCGCTGACGCGGTCCGCCCCGTTCGTCGTCAGGTGGGCAGCGGGCGCTGGTTGCGGCGCTTCTGCGCCCGGTCGTACGGCGGCAGCGACCGGATCGGCGCGTCCACCATCTCCTGCGGTTCCTCGGTCGCCGGTCGGTCGTCGGTGCTCATCTCGGCGAGCTGTTCGGCGTCGCCATAGTCCAACCGGTCGAACGGCAGTTGGCCGGGCAGTTCGTCGGCCGGTTTCCAGGTGATCGGCGGGCCGTCCTCGGTCTGGTCGTCATCCGTGGTCATGGCTGCCTCCTCTACCGAAACGGTAGGGGGCGTCGATGCCCGACGCGGACGAATGAGTCAAATGTCCCATTTGACCGCTATTCCGCCCCAAGGTGTCGCCGGTACAGGAAGAAGACCCGCTCGATCCGCGCACCCGCGCTGCCCGAGTAGAACGGCACCGGCCCCACCCAGCCGATCTCCGCCCGGTCCAGTCCCGCCGCACGCTGGTCCCGCAGGCAGCGTCGCAGCAGCACCCCGCCGATGCCCGAGCCCTCGGCGGCCGGGGCCGTGCCCATCGGCCCGAACCAGCTCGGCCGGGACGATCCGTAGGCGGCGAAGCCCAGCACCTCGCCGGCCCGCTCCGCCAGGTGGCAGCCGGCCCCCTCGCGGCCCACCGATCCGGCCAGCTCACCGTCCCAGGCGCCGCCGAAGGTGGACCGGGCGAACGCGGTCAGCGCCGGCAGGTCCGCGGGCTCGGCCCGCCGTACCGTGACGCCCTGCCCGGCCAGCCGCCGCTCGGCGGCCTCCGTCGACCGCAGCGCCGGGGACTCGTCGTACGACAGGTCCGCCGTCATGTTCCAGGCGGTCCGGTCCTGCTGGTAGCCGAGCGCGAGGGCCGCGCACACCGCTGGCGTGTACCGCACGTCGATGCCCGGCCAGGCGTAGTACGGCGGGTTTCCGGCCAGCAGCACCTCGGTCACGCCGTGCTCGGCGAGCGCCCGCTCGGCCCGGGCGAGCAGCGCGCGGCCCACGCCCCGACGACGCTGCCCCGGCAGTACGGCGACCAGGTCCACGTGCCCGATGCCCGGCTCCGTCGGCGACACCGAGCAGAGCAGCACCCCCACCAGGTCGCCGGCCCGGTACGCCCCCAGCCCGATCACCGTCCGGTCGACGGCGGCCCGGGGCCAGAGGACGTCCACGACGGCGTCCGCCTCGGCGGCGTCCTCGGGCAGGTCGAGGGCCTGCGCGCAGAGCCGCGCCACGGTGGGCGCGAGATCGAGGGCCAGCTCGGTGACGGTGATCTCGGCGTCCATGGGTGCCGACCCTAGATCACCCGCTGGCCTCCGTCCTGCTCACCCCCGGGCGGCGCGGACGGCGGCGTACGCGTCGACCTGGCCGGCGCCGGTGACGTTCGCCGGGGTGCCGCAGGCGTCACTGGGATTTCGTGAGCGGTAGGTCGGCTTTGCCGGCGTGGCGGTGTCCCGCAGGATCTGCCGGGTCCGGGGCAGGTCGCCGATCAGCGCCGGGTTCGCCGACCACATGAGCGCGACCACTCCCGCCACCTGCGGGGTCGCCATCGACGTGCCGTCCAGCGCCGCGTACCCGCCGCCGGGCATGGCCGAGACGACCTGCACCCCGGGGGCCAGCACGTCCGGCTTGCCCGCGCCGCCCGGCACCGGCCCGCGCGAGGAGAACTGCGCGACGCGTCGTTGCGCGTCCACCGCGCCCACGGTCAGCACGTTCGCGTACGGCGCGGGTGCGTCGTCGATCGACGCGCACCACGGGCCGGTGTTCCCGGCAGCGACGACCACGAAGATCCCGGCCGCGTCCAGCGCCGTGGTGGCCGGCAGCAACGCGTCCCGGTCGCAGCCCTCGATCGAGGGGCAGCCCCACGAGTTGGTCAGCACCTGCGGGGCGCGCTCCGGCCGGCCGTCGGTGAACGGGTCACCCCCCGCGGGGAACGGCGCCAGCATGAACTGGAGGCAGTCCAGGTAGTGCCCCGGGCTGCCCAGGTTGCGGTCCAGGTCGACGCAGCCCACCCACTGCGCGTCCGGGGCCACGCCGATGCCGTTGCGCCCGACCGCGCTGCCCACCGTGTGGGTGCCGTGCCCGCCCTGGTCGTTCGGTGCCCGGGTGCCGTCCGACGGGTCGTACCAGGAGTCGTCACCACCCCGGAACCCGGGCCGCAGCGCCGGATGGCTGCCGTCCACGCCGGAATCGGAACTGCCGACCACGATCCCCGCGCCGGTCACCCCGAGTTGGGACCAGACCCGGTCCGCGCCGAGCTGACGGATGTTCCACTCCGGGCCGGTCGGTGCCGGCGCGGTGCCCCGGTTCTGCCCCGCCGGGGCGGGCAGTGGCCGCAGGCGCTGGCTGACCAGCACCCGGGCCACCTCGGGCCGAGGGGCGAGCCAGGCGCGCACGGCCGGACCACCATCCACCTCGACGGCGTTGACCAGGTAGTACGGCACCGGGTCGAGCCGTAGCCGCCCCGCCGTGCGGCGCAGGTCGGCCTGCGTACGGTCGGCGGTCGCCACGAGCCGTCGGTAGACCTCCGTTGCCCGGGCGTCCCGCCCGGCCTGTCCCGGGGCGCCGGCCGGGATGCCGCTCAGGTCGGCCTGCTCGCGCAGCACCACCAGCAGCCGCTCGCCGTACAGGCCGGGCTGACCGGGCCCGACGTCGACCACGCCCACCGTCACCAGCAGGACCGTCGCCGCCAGCGCGGCCACCCGGCGACTCGGGGTACGTGCCGCCGGGCGGGCCAGCAGCACCGCGTACCCGATGGCGAGGACGACCGCGACGGCGAGGCCGACGCCAGCGGCGGCCGCAACCCAGAACGGCACGTCGCGGGCGCCGACCAGCAGCAGGGTGATCTCTTCCGGGTCGGTGAACGCCAGCGGCCCGAGCGCGGCCAGACCCACCAGCCAGCCGGTCGCGGCCCGGCCGGCGCGGACCGGATCGGTCGTGTCGACGCTGGGACGCGGGGCCGGGACCGGTCTCCCGGCGGCCGGCCGCCAGGTCGCGGCCCAGAGCGCGGCGAGCACGAAACCGGTCGGTGGCAGCGTCAGCAGGGCGGGCAACTGCGCGCCGGACTGGCCCGTCCCGGCCGCGAGCAGCAGCAGCGCGACCCCGGCGACGAGGCCACCGACCAGCACCAGGCGGGCCGGTCGGGGTGGCCGGCCGACCGCGAACCGGGACCAGAAGGTGGCGTCCAGCAGCGTGGCGGCCAGCACGCCCAGCGAGGCGGCAGCCAGGACCGCGAGGACGGTCTCCAGCAGGCCCCCGAGCGCGCCCAGCCAGGCCCACGGCAGCAACAGCGCCAACCCGGCCGCGACCGCCAGCAGCGGCAGGGCACCCGGCCGGCGCGCGCCGCGCCCCGCCAGCTCCGCGTCACCGGCGGCGTCGGTCCGCGCAGCGTCGGTCGGGGTGGCGTCGGTCGCGGTGGGGTCGGTTCGTGCGGCGTCGCCGCCGTCGCCGAGTGCCGGGCCGTCGACCAGGCCAGCCGGTCCGGGGTACGTCCGCCGACGTCCCGACCACCTGACGGCGAGCGCGCCGAGCAGCGCCGTCGCGGCCAGCGCGGCGAGGTACGCCTCGTGGTGCACGGGCGGCACCACCCGCAGCAGGGTGAGCACACCGAGGGTTAGCGCACCGAGCAGCCACACCCGTCCGGTCGCCCGGACGGCGGCCGAGCGGGGCAGGACGGCCAGCAGCAGGGCGGGGGTGCCGATCAGCACGACGGCGGCCAGGCCGAGCACCGGCCAGAGCCAGACCACCCGGTCCCGTCCGAAGCCCAGCAGCACCTGATCGGTCAGCCAGCCACCGGTCTGGGTGGCCACCGTGACCGCGACGTTCCAGCAACCGACGAACACCGCCGCGACCACCGGCCACGGGGAGCTGCGGTCGCCGACTCCAGGATGCCCATGCATCCGAGAACCCTAAGGCCACCCGGAAAATCCTGGACACATTCCGGTGGCCGCCAACGGAAACTGTCCGGGATCTGCGGCCCGTCGAGGTGGAACGCGGGCGGGGCGGAGCTGGCGGCGCGTGTCGACCGGCTCGGACGCGGTTACGGTGGATGAGTGCGTGATCCCAATGTCTCCCGGTCCGTCGCCGGGCAGCTCTCGCCGATCCGTCGTGCGACAGACCTGCGCCGACTCCGCGCCGAACGCTTCGACGTCCTGGTCATCGGGGGTGGGGTGACCGGTGCCGGTGCCGCCCTGGACGCGGCGTCCCGGGGCCTGAAGGTGGCCCTGGTCGAGGCGCGCGACCTCGCGTCGGGCACGTCGAGCCGATCGAGCAAGCTGATCCACGGCGGGCTGCGTTACCTGGAGCAGTTGGAGTTCCACCTGGTCCACGAGGCGCTGACCGAGCGCGGTCTGCTGGCGACCCGGCTCGCGCCGCACCTGGTCCGTCCGGTGCCGTTCCTCGTGCCGCTGCCCGCCGGCCGAGGTCTGCGGGACCTGCCCGCGCGCGTCTTCCGCCGTTCGTACTACGGCGCGGGCGTGGCCGCGTACGACGCCTTCGCCGGTCTCTTCGGTGGCGGCCGGGGCATGCCACTGCACCGGCACCTCACCCGGGAGGGCGCTCGGCGGATCTTCCCGAGCCTGCGTGCCGACGCCCTGGCCGGCGCGATCCGCTACTACGACGGCCAGGTCGACGACGCCCGGTTGGTCGTCACCCTGGCCCGCACCGCCGCCAGCCTCGGCGCCACGGTGGTGAGCAGCGCCAGTGCCGTCGGGTTGATCCGCCAGGCGCGGGAGGTCACCGGCGTCCGGGTCCGCGACCTGGAGGCCCCGCCCGGCTCACCGGACGCGGAGTTCGAGGTGCGGGCCCGCACCGTCATCGCGGCCACCGGCGTGTGGAGCGACGACATGTCCCGGATGCTCAACGACGTGGGCCTGCGGCCCGGCATCCGGGTGCGTGCCTCGAAGGGGGTGCACCTGGTGGTGCCCCGCTCGGCGATCACCGGGGAGACGGGGCTCATCCTGCGTACGGCGACGTCGGTGCTCTTCGTCATCCCGTGGGGCGGGCACTGGATCATCGGTACGACGGACACTGACTGGCGGCTGGACCGCTCCCACCCGGCCGCTTCGGCACGCGACATCGACTACCTGTTGCAGCAGGTCAACACCGTCTTGGACCGGCCGCTGACCACCGCCGACATCGAGGGCGTCTACGCCGGGCTGCGCCCGCTGCTGGCCGGGGAGGCCGACTCCACCTCGAAGCTGTCCCGGGAACACGCGGTGTTCGAGCCGATGCTCGGGCTGCTGCTGGTGGCCGGTGGCAAGTACACGACGTACCGGGTGATGGCGTCCGACGTGGTCGACCGGGCCGTACGCCGGTTGGGGGGTGGCCGGGCGTCGCGGACGGCCGACCTGCCGCTGCTGGGCGCGGACGGGTACGCGGCGCTGTGGCGGGACCGGGCCGACCTGGCCCGGCGGCACGGCGTTCCGGTGGGTGTGGTGGAGCACCTGCTGGAGCGGTACGGCAACCTCACCCTCGACCTGCTGGCGCTTGTCGACGCCGAGCCGCTGCTCGCGTCGCCGCTGGCCGGCGCTCCGGAGTACCTGGCGGCCGAGGTCGCCTACGCGGCGCGGGCCGAGGGGGCGCTGCACCTGGAGGACGTGCTGACACGACGTACCCGGATCTCGTTCGAGACCAGTCACCGTGGCCTGGAGTCGGCGGAGCACGCGGCCGAGTTGATGGGCTCGGTGCTGGGGTGGGACGCGGCCACCCGGGCGGCCGAGGTCGAGCACTACCGCGCGCGGGTCGAGGCGGAGCGCCAGTCCCAGCTCATGCCGGACGACGCCGGGGCGGACGCCGCCCGACTCGGCGTGCCGGACGCCCGCGGGTACGCCGCGGACCGGGGTGGCGACGACCAGGCGGAGCTGCGACCGACGGCGAGATGACCGGAATGTAACGTTACCGAAGGGTAACTATCGTTAGCTGCCCGGATGGTGGTTTCGAACGCTACCTACGGTGGGGTAGGTTCCCGCGCGTGCTGTACCGCGCGCGCCCTCTTCTGCTCGCCCCCATTCTCGCCGTGGTGCTCGTCGGTGCCCTGGCCGGGTGCTCGCTGCTCGGCCGCGACGACGCCGAGACGCCGGCCGCCCCTCCGCCGGCCGGCCAATCGACCCCCGAGGTCCCCACGACGGTCGCCCAGGGGCAGGTCAGTCTGCTCCAACGCCTCGGAGCGGACGCTCCGCTGCGCACGCTGAGCGTCGAGCGGGACGGCTCCTGGCAGTGCCTCGACTGCGCCGGTGACGGGGTCACCTCCCGGGGCCGGCTGGCGCCGGAGCAGACCGAGCGGCTTCAGGTGCTGCTCGCCGACCCCCGGCTCGCCGAGGAGACCGACCAGGCCCGGCGGTACCGGACCACCTGCATCGACGCGCTGACGTCGAGCCTGCTCACCTCGTCCGGGCTGATCTCCTCGCAGGACTGCCCGGGTGAGGAGCGCCCGCCGGTGGCCGGCGAGATCCTGTTGCTGCTCACCCAGGCCACGCCCGCCGAGGTCAAGGGCTGAGCGCCAGCCCCGTCAGAGCACCTTGCCGGGGTTGAGCAGACCAGCCGGGTCCAGCGCCGACTTGATCGCCTGGTGCACCCGGACGCCGACCGGGCCGATCTCCCGCGCCAACCACTCCCGCTTGAGCAGGCCCACGCCGTGCTCACCGGTGCAGGTGCCGCCCAGGTCCAGGCCGAGGCGCATGATCTCGTCGAACGCCCGCCGACCCCGCTCCACGCTCTCCGGGTCGGCCCGGTCGACGACGATGTTCGGATGCATGTTGCCGTCCCCGGCGTGCCCCACCACGCCGATCGGCACCTCGCACTCCGCCGCGATCCGGGCCACCCCGTCGAGCAGCGCGGCGAGCGCACCGCGCGGCACCGCCACGTCGTCGATCACCAGGCCGCCGCTGCCCCCGGGGTGGGTGTCGGCGGCGAACTTCTCCATCGCCGGATGGGCCAGCCGGCGGGCCTGCAACAACGCCGCCGCCTCCACGGCGTCGGTGGCCGCGTAGACCTCCTCGGCGCCCGCCGCCTCGCACACCTGCGCCAGGGCGGCCAGGTCGTCGCCCGCCCGACCGCCGGTGTCGGCGGCGGCCAGCAGCAGGGCCTGCGCGTCGGTCCGCAGACCCATCGGCCGGTACGCCTCGATCGCCCGCAGGTGGGTCTGGTCCAGCAACTCCAGCAGGCTGGGTGTGAGGCCCCGCGCGGCGATCTGGGCCACCGCCGTGCCCGCCGCCGCGGTGGATCCGAAGACCGCCACCAGGGTCAACGAGTCGGCCGGGGCGGGCCGTAGCGCCACGGTCACCTCGGTGATCACGCCGAGGGTGCCCTCCGAGCCGACGAAGAGCCGCGTCAGGTCGTAGCCCGCCACCCCCTTGGCGGTACGCCGGCCGGTGCGCAGCACCTCACCGGAGGCGAGCACCACCTCCAGGCCCAGCACGTACTCGGTGGTCACGCCGTACTTCACGCAGCACATGCCGCCCGCGTTGGTGGCCACGTTGCCGCCGATCGTGGACGACTCCCAGGAGCCGGGGTCCGGCGGGTACCAGAGACCCTGCTTCGCGACCGCCCCCGCCAGCGCGGCGTTGACGACGCCCGGCTGGACGACCGCGATGCGGCTCACCGGGTCGATTTCCCGGATCTCGTCCATCGCGACGGTGCTGAGCACCACCGAGCCGTCCACGGCGTTCGCCGCGCCGGCCAGCCCGGTCCGCGCGCCCTGCGGCACGACCGGTACGCCGTGGCGGGCCGCCGCCCGGACCACCGCGACCACCTGCTCGGTGGTCCGGGGACGGGTCACCACGAGGGGTACGCCGGCGGCGCAGAGGTCGGCCTCGTCGCGCTGGTGCCCGCGCAGCAGGTCCGGGTCGGTGAGCACGGCGCTCTCGCCCAGGGCGGCGCGCAGGTCGTCGAGGAGTCCGGTGGGGGCCATGCCGCCGAGGCTAGGCCGTGTGCCAGCGGTCATCAACGCGGGTTAGCTTTGGCGACATGCTCTACCTGGACCGGCCTGCCTGGCCGCGGCGCGGTCGGCTCTGGTCGCACCTGATCAGCGATGTCTCCTACGCCGAGTTGCACGCCTTCGCGGAGGCGTTGGGCGCACCGCGGCGCGGTTTCGACCGGGACCACTACGACATTCCGGCCGATCGGTTCGCGGCGGCGGTGTGGCTCGGTGCCCGGGTGGTGCCGAGCCGGGAACTGGTCCGGCTGCTGCGCGACGCCGGGCTGCGCCGCCCGAAGCACCTCAGCGGTTCGCCGGCCGGGTGAGAGTTGCCAGCTCACGACGGAGATTGTCGCGGGCCGAAGCCTCCCACCGTTGCGCCAGCGGCGGCAGCCGGAACAGCGCGGGCAGTTCCAGCAGCCCGGTGAGGACGCTGGCCCGACCGCTGCGGAAGGCCGGGTCGGGCACGTGCGCGTACTCCCGTCGGATGGCCGCCGCGTAGCGGTCGTAGACGGCCGGCGGGCCGGCCAGCACGGCGAGGTCGGCGTCGCAGAGCAGCGCGCCGTCGAAGTCGTCCGCCGTCACCCGGTGCGCGGCGGTGAGCAGCACCAGGCGGCGGACCTCGGTCACCGCGGGTTCGGGCACCCCGAGCCCGGTGAGCAGGCTCGCGGCCAGTTCCGCGCTGTCCCGTTCGTTGGCGTCACCGGCGGCCCGGGGGTCGTAGACCGCGTCGTGGCACCAGGCTGCCAACCGGACCAGGTCGGGCCGTTCGGCCAGCCCGGCATGGCGGTCCACCACATCGAGTACGGCGGCCAGGTGCGTGACGGTGTGGTAGTGCCGGTGCGGCTCCCGCCAGCGGGCGAGCAGCCGCTCACCAGCCAGAGTCGCGTGCTCGTCGGTTTCCGCACCGGCGGCGCGGACCGCCGCCCGCCACCGTTCCAGCAGATCGGCCACCGTGCGAGTCTGCCGCATTCGTCCGCACCGCGCGCCTGCGGGAGGATTCAGCGGGTCTGCCACGGGTAGTCGCGCCCATGGCGGCGGCCCGGGACAAGAGATCTCCGATCTTGCGGCGTGCGCCGCTGCGCGACGGACTGGTGGACGTCGACGGAGCGCGTATCGCCGAGGCCACCGAGCAACTCAAGCACCGCAGCCGGGCCACCCTGCACGACCGGCTCCACCGGGTACGGATGGCCGGTGGGCTCGCCGTCCAGGCCGGATTGGCGGCCGGCCTGGCGTACCTCGTCTCGCACAAGGTGCTCGGCAACCCGCAGCCGGTCTTCGCGCCGATCTCCGCGGTCGGCACGCTGGCCGCGTCGGTGGGCCAGCGGTTCCGCCGGACCGTGGAGCTGATCGTCGGGGTGGGCGTCGGGGTGTTCGTCGGTGACCTGCTGATCTACTTCCTCGGCACCGGCGCGTGGCAGCTCGGTCTGGTGGTCACCGTGGCGATCCTGCTCACCATCTTCGCCGGGGCGAGCGTGGCCATCGTCATCCAGGCGGCGGCCACGGCGGTGCTGATCGTGACGCTGAGCCCGTCCACCCAGAATCTGGAGATCCCCCGCTTCGTCGACGCGTTCCTCGGCGGCGGGGTCGCGTTGCTGGTGACGGCGGTGCTGCTGCCGCTGAATCCGCTCCGGGTGATCAACCGGGCCGCCCGGCCGGCGCTGGACCTGCTCGCGGCGCAGCTCGACGCCACCGCCGACGGCCTGCGCTCCCGGGACGGCGCCACCATCCAGCGGGCGCTGGAACGGCTGCGCAACAACAAGGACGAGCTGGCCACCCTGAGCGAGGCGATCGAGGGCGCCAAGGAGACCGCCACCCTGTCGCCGGCCCGCTGGCACCGCCGCGACGAACTCGTCCACTACGCGGAGGCGGCCGACCCGATCGACCGGGCGATGCGCAACTCCGGCACCCTGATCCGCCGGTCCGTCACCCTGATCGAGGACGACGAGCCGGTCCCCGACCCCATGTCGGACGCGATCGGCCACCTCGCCGAGTCGGTCCGGCTGCTCAAACACGAGTTCGCGGCGGGGGAGGAGCCGCAGAAGGCGCGGGAGCGGTCGCTGCGGGCCGTCAGCGAGGCCGGCCGGGCGTACGGGGATGGGGTCGGCTTCTCCGGCAGTGTCGTGATCGCCCAGATCCGTACCACGGCCAGCGACCTGCTGGTGGCCTCCGGCATCGAGCAGGAGGAGGCGAACCGCTGCATCCGCACCTCCTTCGGGGACCAGGAGCGGCCGGTGGGTGAACCCGCCGAGCCGGGCGACGCGCCGAAGCCACCCACCGCCCCGCCGGTCGGCTGAGAACGCGCCTCAGGCCAGCTCGGCGAGCGCCGCGAGCAGCCGGTCCACCTGGGCGGCGGTGCTGCCCAGACCGATGCTGGCACGCAGCGCGGTCGGTGGCAGATCCCTCCGGCCGGTACGCGCGGCAGCCTCGTCGAGCAGCCGCCGGGCCAGCGGGTGGGCGCAGAACAACCCGTCCCGTACGCCGATGTGGTGCTCGGCCGCGAGCCGGGCGGCCACCGTGGCCGAGTCCTGGCCGGCGACCACGAACGACACGATGCCGACCCGCGGCGCGTCCGGGCCGAAGGTCCGCAACTCCACGACGTGCGGCAGGGCCGCGAGGCCGGCGCGCAGCCGGGCCAGCAACGCCTGCTCGCGGGCGGCGAGCGCGACCCGGTCGGCGTCGGTCAACGCCGCGCACACCGCCGCCAGCGCCACCGCGCCGAGCAGGTTGGGGGTGCCGCCCTCGTGCCGGGCCGGGCCGGTCGCCCAGGTCACGTCGTGGGTGGCCGGCCCGACGTGGCTGGTGGCCCCTCCACCGGCCAGGTACGGCGGGGCCGCGTCCAGCCAGTCCGCCCGGCCGACGAGCACACCCGCGCCGAACGGGGCGTACAGCTTGTGGCCGGAGACGGCCAGGTAGTCCACGTCGAGCGTGCGCCTGTCCACCGGCGCGTGCGGGGCCAGCTGCGCCGCGTCGAGGACGATCCGGGCGCCGTGCCGGTGGGCCACCCGGGCCAGTTCGGCGACCGGCCACAGCTCACCGGTCACGTTGCTCGCGCCGGTCACCGCGACCAGCACCGGCAGCGCGGGGTTGCTGTCGCGGCGCAGTTCAGTCAGCGCGGCGGCGAGATCGCGTACCGCCCCGGCCGGGTTGGCGGGCACCGGCAGGCGTACCGAGCCGCGCGGCCAGGGCAGCAGGTTCGCGTGGTGCTCACCGGCGAAGGTGACCACCGTCGTGCCGGCCGGCAACGACCGGGCCAGCAGGTTGAGCGCGTCCGTGGTGTTGCGGGTGAAGACCACGTGGTCGTCCGCGCCCGCGCCGAGGAAGTCGCCGACCGTCTGCCGGGCCCGCTCGTAGGCCAGCGTGCAGCGCCGCGACAGCGCTCCCGCGCCCCGGTGCACGCTGGCGTACCAGGGCAGCAGTTCGGTGACCGCGTCGGCCGCGGCCCGCGCGCACGGCGCGGTGGCCGCGTAGTCGAGATTGATCTCGCCGGGTACGCCGAGCACGTCGAGCGCCGCCGACGGCGGGGACGCGAGAGCGGGCAGGCTGGGCAGCGAGGGTACGAGAGTGACGGACACGCCGGAACCTCCGGGGTCAGGGACCCCGGGTGTGGCATCGGGACGGGGTCCGCGCTTGCCCAGCACGCCGATCGGGCTGGGCCCGGTCATCACCCGGGGCACCCCACCGCGAACTCGACGAGGGTTGCCGGCCAGCAAGCCGGGGCTTGACGCTGGCGCTCGTGACCTGCCGGCAGCATAGCGGCTGTGGATGCGACCGGACCAGCCGGCGGGGGATGGCTACGCTGACCGCATGGCCGACACCCCGCCCGGTGCACCCCTGCCGTCGCCGCCGCACCCGCCCGCGGTCCCGCCCGCCGGCACGTCACCCGGGATGCCGCCGCGCCGCTTCGGCTGGCTGCGGTTCCTGGTGCTGGCCGGTGTGGTGCTGCTCATCGCGGCGTGCGCGGTCTTCATGGTCGTCCGTCTCGGTCAGTCGCTGGGCCTCGACGCGCTGCTCATCGGGGTGGGTGCCGCCATCCTGCCGGTGCCGGTGCTGGTCGCCTGCTTCCTCTGGCTCGACCGCTACGAACCGGAACCCCTGAAATACCTGGTCTTCTGCTTCGCCTGGGGGGCGTTCGTCTCCACCGCCGCCTCGCTGAACGTGAACGAGTTCGCCGCCGGACGATTCGCCGACTGGGGGCTGCCGGACGCGCTGACCGGCGTACTGGTGGCGCCGTTCATCGAGGAGTTGACCAAGGCGCTCGGCCCGATCCTGCTGCTGCTGTTCCGGCGTCGGGAGTGGTCCGGGATCACCGACGGCCTGGTCTACTGCGGGCTCTCCGCGGTCGGCTTCGCCATGGTGGAGAACATCCTCTACCTGGGCGGGTACGGCTACGCGGCCGGCGCCGACCGGTACGGCCCGGCGACCGGCACCCAACAGGTGATCGCCATCTTCATCGTGCGGATCCTCCTGTTCGGGTTCGCCCATCCCCTCTTCACCTCGATGACAGGCGTGGGGCTCGGCGTGGCCTCCCGGAGCGCCGACCGGCGGGTCCGGGTGCTGGCCCCGATCGCCGGCCTGCTGCTCGCGATGATGCTGCACGGCACGTGGAATCTGCTGCCGACGCTCACCCAGGCCACCGGCGAGGCCGTGATCATGCTGTACGGCTTCCTGGGCCTGATGGTGCCGGTGTTCTTCGGCGTGGTCGGGCTGGCCGTGTGGCTGCGCGCCTACGAAGGGCGGCTCACCGAGCGGACGCTGCCGGACTACGTACGCGCCGGCTGGTTGAGCCCGCCCGAGGTGGCCGCCCTGAGCAGCCTGGGTCGCCGGCACGCCGCCCGGAGCTGGGCACGCCGCGTCGGCGGCGACGCCGGTGCGCGGGCCATGCGCGGATACCAGCTCGCCGCGACCCGGCTGGCCCTGCTGCGGGACGGGACGCTGCGCGGTCTGGACCGTAAGCCAGCCGACCGCGAACGGACCGCCGTCGAGGAGCGGCAGCTCCTGGAGAGGATCACCGCGTACCGGTCGTACTTCGTGGGCCGGGACCCGCAGGCCCCGGCCGGTGTCTGGGACGGTAGCCAGTACCACCTGCGCTTCCCGGACGGCACCCAGCGATCGGTGTCCGCGCCCGACGAACCGGTGGTGCCCATTCCGGTGGTGCTCGCTCCGCCGCCCCCGGTCAGCGGCTATCCGCCGCCCCCGGTCGGCTACCCGCCGGCCGGCTGGCACGGGCTGCGAGCCGCCGCACCGTGGCCGCCCGGTAACGCCTGAGCGCGGCCGGGCGGTCTCGCGGCGCGGCCGGCGGGGTCAGGTCATCAGGGTGGTGAGGAAGTCGCCGAGCCCCTGGGCCATGGCCATCAACGCCGCCCCGATCCCCTTGAACAACTGCGCCGCGCCGTCCGGCCGGAACGCCATGAAGTAGATCAGGAACGCGACGCTGCCCCAGGTCAGCAGTTTCTTCACGAATACCGGCATCGTCCCTCCCCAGGGCAACGGTCGCCGGCTGGCTTCCCGTCGTACGGTCCGACAAACAGTGCGGTCGGGCCCGGGGTGCGGCTACAGGTAGAGGCCGGTGGGGTCGTTCTCGATCCGCTCGGCGGCCACGGCGTGCACGTCGCGCTCGCGCAGCAGCACGTACCCGCGGCCGTGCAGCTCGACCTCGGAGCGGTCGTCGGGGTCGAAGAGCACCCGGTCGCCGGAGACGATGGCGCGGACGTTCGGCCCCACACCCACGGCGGTGGCCCACGCGAGGCGCTTGCCGACCGCTGCGGTCGCCGGGATGACGATGCCAGCGGTGGAGCGACGCTCGCCCTCGCTGCCCTCCATCCGCACCAGCACGCGGTCGTGCAGCAGGCGGATCGGCAGGCCGGAGTCGAGATCCTGGTCGGCGGTCACGGGGCAGACGCTACCGTGTCGCAGGTGACCGGCCGCCGGTGGTTACGCCCATGGTCGTGCGGGCATTGTGTGGCGGAACTGCCCTACGGTGTCGGGAACGGACGTATGCTGTCCGACCTGTCGCCGTGGGCGGACGATTCTTCTGCCAGGAGGTGCGCTTGAGCCGCTTCGAGCAGGTACGCGGGCGGCTGCGCCGCGCCTACCGGTCAGAAAAGGAGTCGGTACGCGCCGCCCAGGAGACCCCGAGCGACGCGCCGGAGTCGCCCGGCGTCGCCTCGCCGGCCGTCCCCGGGCCCGCTGCCCCGGCGAAGGCCACGGTCGTCGGCGCGGAGCCTCCGGCGGACCTGCACAGCTCGACGTCCAGCCGGGACGACGCCGACGTGCCGCACGGCCTGCGGATCGCCGCCGCCTGGTGCTGGCGGCTGATCGTGATCGGTGTGGTGGCCTGGGCGCTGCTCCGGATCGTCGGCACGGTCCGGATCGTGATCATCCCGTTGGCCATCGCGTTGCTGCTCTCGGCGCTGCTCGCGCCGGCCGTGGGTTGGCTGTTGCGGGCCCGGCTGCCCCGTTCGCTGGCGACGGCAGTGGTGCTGGTCGGCGGCCTTGCGGCGGTCATCGGCACCTTGACCCTGGTGGTCAACGAGTTCATCCGGGGCGTTCCGGAGCTGAGCGAGAAGTCGTCACAGGGCGTCCGGCAGATCCAGAACTGGCTCAAGACGGGCCCGTTGCACCTGTCCGACACCCAGCTCGACCGCTACATCGACGAGGCGCAGGGCTGGATCAACGACAACACCTCGAAGTTCACCAGCGGCGCGCTGAGCACCGCGGCGACGCTGGCGGAGGTGCTCACCGGCACGCTGTTGGTGCTGTTCGCGACGTTCTTCTTCCTGCGCGACGGCAACAAGATCTGGCGTTTCGTCGTACGGCTGCTGCCGGTGGCCGCCCGCTGGAAGGTCGACGACGCGGGCCGGGCCGCCTGGCAGACGCTCGTCGCGTACGTCCGCGCGACCGTGCTGGTCGCCTTCATCGACGCCGTCGGCATCGGCATCTTCCTGGTCATCTTCGACGTGCCGTTCGCCTTCCCGCTGGCCGCCCTGGTGTTCCTCGGGGCGTTCATCCCGATCGTCGGTGCGGCGCTCTCCGGCGGTGTCGCCGTGCTGGTGGCACTCGTCGACAGCGGCCCGGTCACCGCGCTGATCATCCTGGGCGCCGTGATCGGCGTGCAGCAGGTGGAGGGGCACATTCTCCAGCCCCTCATCATGGGCCGGGCGGTGGCCATCCACCCGCTCGCGGTGATCATCGGGATCGCGGCCGGCGTGGTGCTCGCGGGCATCACCGGCGCGCTGGTCTCCGTCCCACTGATCGCGGTGCTGAACACCGCGGTACGCCGCCTCGCCGCCCGGACGGTCCCCGACACCCCGCCCGACGCCGTGGTCGTCGCCTCACAGGCCCCCTGACCCGGGGTCAGGTGGTGGCTAGGCGCTTCAGGGCGCCTTGGGCCACCTCGGGGCGGGTCGTGTACCAGAACGGGGGCAGGGAGCGGCGTAGGAAGGGTCCGTAGCCTCGGGCCGTCTCCAGGCGCGAGTCGAGCACCGCGACGACCCCCTTGTCGCCGGTGGCCCGGATCAGCCGGCCCACGCCCTGCGCCAGCCGTACCGCGGCGATCGGCACGCTGACCGCGGCGAAGCCGGAGCCGCCGCCCGCGTCCACGGCGGCGGCGCGGGCCGCCGCGAGCGGTTCGTCGGGCCGGGGGAAGGGCAGCCGGTCAATGACCACGAGCTGACAGGCGTCGCCCGGCACGTCCACCCCCTGCCAGAGCGACATCACCCCGAAGAGGCAGCTCGACCTCTCCTCGCGGAACCGGCGAACCAGCAGCGGCAACGCCTCCTCGCCCTGCAACAACACCGGCAGGTCGGTCCGCGCGCGCAGCAGCTCCGCCGCCTGCGTCGCGGCCCGACGGGAGGAGAAGAGCCCGAGGGTACGACCACCGAGCGCCTCGACGAGCCCGAGCAGCTCCTCACCGGCCGCGTCGGGCAGCCCGGAAACGCTGGGCCGGGGCAGGTGCGCGGCGACGTACAGGATGCCCTGCCGTGCGTAGTCGAACGGCGAGCCCACGTCGAGCGAGCGCCACCCCGGTCCCTCGGTCGCCGGGACGGTGGTGGCGTCGGCCAGCCGGCGGCCCGGTGTCTCAGCGGCCGGGCGGCCCGCGCCGGTGCGGGCGGCCAGCGAGGCGGCGGCGGGCGATGCGGGGACCGGCGGCGCGTCCAGGCCGAGGGCGCGGGCCACCGTGTCGAACCGGCCGCCGAGCGCCAGGGTGGCCGAGGTGGCGACCACGGTGCGTTCGTCGTACAGGTGGGCGGCGAGGGTGCCGGCGACTGACAGCGGTGCGACCACCAGTGCCCGCCGGTTGCCACTGTCGTTCTTCTCCACCCAGGCCACGTCGTGGTCGGCCTCTTCGAGGAGCCGTTGGGCGGTGGTGGAGAGGTCGTCCATCGCGGCCTTGGCCTGCTGCTTGCGCACCGGATCAGGGTCGTCGGACTTGATGTCGCCGATGGCGTCCAGGGCGGCGCGGGTGGCCGCGTCGAGCAGGGTGCAGGCCTCGCGCAGCGGCGTCGGCAGACCGGCGGTGAGGCGACCGGCCGGCGCCTCGGCCAGCCCGACGGCGAGGGCGTCACCGGCGGCGACGAGCGCGTCGGCCGTCTCCGGCCGGAGCAGCGTGCGGGCGCGTTTGGTGGACCGGTCGATCATCTCCGGCACCAGCTCGGCCTGGGCGGCGGAGGAGACACGGTCGGCCAGCTCGTGCGCCTCGTCGACGATCAGCAGCTTGTGCGGCGGGACGATGTGCCGGTCGGCCAGCATGTCCACCGCGAGGAGGCTGTGGTTGGTCACCACGATGTCGGCCTCGCGGGCGCGGGCCCGGGACGCCTCGGCGAAGCACTCCGCGCCGAACGGGCAGCGGGTCGCGCCGACGCACTCCCGCGACGGCATGGAGACCAGCCGCCACGCCTGGTCGTCGACGCCCGGGTCCAGCTCGTCGCGGTCGCCGGTGTCGGTCTTCTCGGCCCAGTCACGCAGGCGCTCGATCTGCTTGCCCAGCCGGCCGGCCTCGCCGAGCCACTTCGTGCCGCCGCTGGGACGGGCGGCCGGGGCGTCGAAGAGGGTGTCCTCCGGCTCGTCGGCGGTGGAGTTGTCCAGTCGGGCCAGGCAGAGATAGTGGTGGCGACCCTTGAGCACCGCGAACGTGGGCCGGCGGCCGAGCAGCGGCTCGACCGCGTCGGCCAGTCGGGGAAGGTCGTGGTCGACGAGTTGGGACTGCAACGCCAGCGTGGCCGTGGAGACCACCACCGGGCCATCCACGGTGAGGGCCGGCGCGAGATAGGCCAGTGACTTGCCGGTGCCGGTGCCCGCCTGCACGAGCAGGTGCTCGCCGCTGGTCACGCAATCCTCGATGGCGGTGGTCATCTGCTGCTGACCGGGCCGCGCGGCGCCGCCGGGGACCGCGCCGACCGCCGCCGCGAGCAGCTCCGTGCCGCTGGGCCGGGCACCCCGCCGCCGGCCTGCGCCACGGGCCGAGGGGGTGGCGGAACCGGTGGCGGTGCGGGGCGGAGTCACCGTGCGACGGTACCCGTCGCCGCCGACACCGACCGCGCCCATCCGCCCGCGTGGCGCGTACCCGCCGTTGGCTCCGCCGGCCTGTGCCGTCCGGTTACGGCGGCACTACGACGTGTGGGCGCTATCGGTTAGGGTGCGAATCATGCCGAGCGACGTGGTCCGAGTGATCTACCGCAAGTACGACGGCAGCGCCCACCGCGACTACCCGGCCCGCCGCCTCGCCGAGGACGACCTCGGCGTCTGGCTCGGCGTCCCGTTCGGCACCGAGTCGGTCTACCACGGCCGGCCGTCGGTGGAGAAGATCCCCTTCGTCCTGCTGGTGCCGCACCACGCCTGGTGGACGTGCATGTTCAACCCTCCGCCGCGCACCAGCGAGGTCTACTGCGACATCGCCACTCCGGCCCGTTGGGAGTCCGACGACACCGTCCACCTGATCGATCTCGACCTGGATGTGGTCCGCCGGCGGGCCACGGGCGTGGTGGAGCTGCTGGACGAGGACGAGTTCGCCGAGCACCGGGCCCGCTTCGGCTACCCCGACGACGTGGTGGTCGAGGCCGAGGCGGCGGCCCGGTGGTTGTACGGCGCTCTCGGCGACGGCACCGAGCCGTTCGCCACCTCGTACCGCAAGTGGTTGGCCCTGGTGGTCTGATCGGCGCGGGTCGTCCGGCGTCGGGCCTCGCCCGGCGGATGGCGCGCGGGTGGGCGATGATCCTCAGATGAGCGAACCCCGGCAAGAGCAGGGCGGTCGGATCGTGACGCCGTGCGGTGGGTCTGTGCGGGACCTGTTGCGGGTCACGGCTCCGGTGGATCTCGCCGCGATCGATCCCCGGTCCACGCCCGGCCTGCCGGCCGCCGAGGAGATGGGCGAACGCCGCAAGACCTGGGCCCGGGCGCAGGTGGAGCTGATCGGCGAGGAGTTGGGCCGCCAGCAGGAAATGCTGTTCGCGATGGCGAAGGCCGGTTCGACGCGCCCCCCGCACCGGGTGCTGCTGGTGCTCCAGGCGATGGACTGCGGTGGCAAGGACGGCACGATCAAGCGGGTGGCGGGCGCGATGAACCCGCTGGGTCTGCACATCCGCTCGTTCGGGCCGCCGACCGAGGAGGAGTTGCAGCACGACTTCCTGTGGCGGATCCGCCGGGAGTTGCCGCCTGCCGGGTACGTGGGCATGTTCAACCGGTCGCACTACGAGGACGTGCTGATCGCCCGGGTCGGCGCGTTGGTGCCGGAGGCGATCTGGCGGGCCCGCTACGACGAGATCAACTCCTTCGAGCGGGAGTTGACCGAGGATGGCGTGACCGTGATCAAGGTGATGCTGCACATCTCGTACGCCGAGCAGGGCGAGCGGCTGCTGGAACGGCTCACGGACCCGCGTAAGCACTGGAAGTACAACCCGTCGGACGTCGACTCCCGGTCGCACTGGGACGACTACCAGGCCGCGTACGCCGAGGCCCTGAGCCGGTGTGGCACGGACGCCGCGCCGTGGTTCGTGGTGCCGGCGGACCGCAAGTGGTACCGGGACTGGGCGGTGGCCCATCTGCTGCGAGAGACGTTCGACACGCTTCGGCTGGGGTATCCGCCTGCCGATTTCGACGTGGCGCACGAGCGTGAGCGGTTGGCTGCTGGGGGAGCGGGGACGGCTGGGACGCCCGAGATGAACACTAGGTGAACGAGCGGTGAATGTGGTCCGACCAGGGGTGGGCCGGCGAATTCGCGGATCTGGCGTTTCCTAGCATTCACCGAGCGGACGCCCACGGACGCCGCCACCCTTCCACCGACGCGACGAGGTCTGTGCTGTGAAGTTTTCCTTCCGCCCCACCGAGGGCGCCTTCTACGAGCTCTTCACCAGGGCCGCGCAGAACC
Organism: Micromonospora sp. DT44; assembly: GCF_049841635.1. Lineage (NCBI taxonomy): Bacteria > Bacillati > Actinomycetota > Actinomycetes > Micromonosporales > Micromonosporaceae > Micromonospora > Micromonospora sp. DT44. The sequence goes on from NZ_JBNCKS010000013.1 coordinate 45,564, forward strand.
TGGTCCGGGGCACCGCGCTGCTGAACGAACTGGCCCTGCCCGGTGTCGACGTGCAGTCGGTCAGCGAGCGGCTGACCGAGGTCGAGCACGACAGCGACCAGATCACGCATGATCTCTACAAGAAGATCAACTCGACCTTCATCACGCCGTTCGACCGGGAGGACATCTACCGGCTCGGCTCGCTGCTCGACGACGTGATGGACCACCTGGAGGCGGTCGGCGACCTGCTCTACCTGTACGGGCTCACCGAGCTGCCGGCGCTGCCCCGCGAACTGCACGAGATGGTCAACGTGCTCGACCAGCAGGCCAAGCTGACGGCCGAGGCGATGCCCCGGTTGCAGTCGATGAAGGATCTTGAGGACTACTGGATCGAGTGCAACCGGCTGGAGAACGAGGGCGACCGGATCAACCGGCAGCTCCTCGTGCGGCTCTTCTCCGGCGAGTACGACGCGTTGACGGTGCTGAAGATGAAGGAGGTCGCCGACGAGTTGGAAGCCGCCTGCGACGCCTTCGAGCACGTGGCCAACACGGTCGAGACCATCGCGGTCAAGGAGTCCTGAACCGGTGTCTACCGAACTCATCGCCGTCCTGGCGGTGATCGCGGTGGCCCTGGCGTTCGACTACACCAACGGCTTCCACGACGCCGCCAACGCGATCGCGACAAGCGTCTCCACCCGCGCGCTGACACCCCGGATCGCCCTCGGCCTCGCCGCGGTCGGCAACTTCATCGGCGCCCACTTCGGCGCCGGTGTCGCGAAGACCGTCGGCGACGGCCTGGTCACCCTCCCCACGGGGGTGAGCAGCCTCGGAGTGGTCTTCGCCGGGGTGCTGGGCGCGATCGCCTGGAACCTGATCACCTGGTACTTCGGCCTGCCGTCGTCGTCCTCGCACGCGCTCTTCGGCGGCCTGGTCGGCGCGACCCTGCTGTCCAGCGGCGGCATCGTCCAGTGGGGCAACATCGGCGAGAAGGTCATCCTGCCGATGGTGCTCTCGCCGATCGTCGGCCTCACCCTCGGTTACCTGCTGATGCTGGCGATCCTCTGGCTGTTCCGTAAGGGTCAGCCCGGCAAGCTCAACCGGGGTTTCCGCCACGCGCAGACCGTCTCCGCCGCCGCCATGTCGGTCGGCCACGGCATGCAGGACGCCGCCAAGACAATGGGCATCGTGGTGCTGGCGCTCTACACCGGCGGTTTTCAGGAGAGCAAGACCCACATCCCGGGCTGGGTCTTCTGGACCTCAGCCACCATGCTGGCCCTCGGCACGTACGCCGGTGGTTGGCGGATCATCCGCACCCTCGGTCGTAAGATCATCGACCTCGGGCCGCCGGAGGGCTTCGCCGCCGAGACGGTGGCCAGCGCGGTGCTCTACTTCAACGCCCTGGTCCTCAAGGCCCCGATCTCCACGACCCACACGATCACCTCGGCGATCATGGGCGTGGGCGCGACCAAGCGGCTCTCCGCGGTCCGCTGGAACGTCGCGGGCAACATCGTGATCGCCTGGGTCATCACGTTCCCGGCGGCCGCGCTGATCGCCTGTGTCACCTACCTGCTGGTCCGGCCGCTCTTCGGCTGACCGGACCCCGAACGCCGAGAGGCCCCCCGATCGGGGGGCCTCTTCGCGTTCACTCGTAGCGCACGCCGATCTGCTCCCGGACCGTGTCCAGCAGGGTCATCACCTCGAGGGTCGTGGTGTGCGGCACCAGCGGGCTCTCGGTGAGCCCGGCGGCCAGGCAGCGCCCCACCTCGATCGCCTCGTACTGGTAGCCGCTGCCGGCCTCCTCGGCGGTGATCGTCTCGGGCTCGGCGCCGTCCCGGTACAGGGTCAGCGAGGCCGGCCGGAAGAACGGCTCCGGTAGGTCGATACGGCCGCTGCTGCCGGTGATCGAGGCGGCCAACGAACTCGCGCCGACCATGCCGCAGCTCAGCGTGGCCACCGCCCCGCTGTCGTACCCGAGGAGGATGCCGGTGTTCTCGTCGGTCCCCTCCGGGCCCAGGTGCGCCCAGGAGCGGATTTGCTGCGGCATGCCCAGCAGCAGGTACGCCAGGCTGATCGGGTAGATCCCCAGGTCGAGCAGCGCGCCCCCACCCAGAGCCGGGTTGCGCATCCGGTGCTCCGGCGGGAACGGCCCGGCCACCCCGAAGTCGGCCCGCACGTGGCGCACCGTACCGATAGCGCCCTCGGCGATCAGCTCGACCGCGCGAAGGATGAGCGGGTTCGTCCTCATCCACATGGCCTCCATGAGGAAGACCCCGGCGGCGCGGGCGGTGTCCACCAACTCGGTGCTGGTGGCCAGGTCGAGGGTGAACGGCTTCTCCAGCAGCACCGCGCGGCCGGCGGTCAGGCAGGTCAGCGCCGCCTCGTGGTGCGCGGCGTGCGGAGTGGCCACATAGATCACGTCGACCTCGGGGTCGGCGGCCAGCTCCACCCAGGAGCCGTACGCCCGCTGCGCGCCGTACGTGTCCGCGAACCGCCGCGCGCTGTCGGCGGAGCGGGAGCCGACCGCGACCAGTTCGGCGTCCGGCACCAGCCGGAGGTCTTCGGCGAAACGGCTGGCGATGTGGCCGGTGGCCAGGATGCCCCAACGAGTCATGTCGGAACGCTAACCCCTGTGGTGGACGGCCGGACGTCGCCCCTCGCCCGTCGGGATCGCAACGCTTTAGGCTCGCGGGCATGACGATCGACAGCGACGGCTTCGCCGCACCGGCCGCCCTGGTCGAGCACGCCCGCCGGTTCCAGGCCGAGGGCGGCACTCCGGCCACGCCGCGGGTCGCGGCCACCGTGTTGCTGCTGCGTCCGACGGACACCGACTTCGAGGTGTACGTCATCCGCCGGGTCGCCGCCATGACCTTCGGCGGGATGTACGCCTTCCCCGGCGGTGGGGTGGACCGCTCCGACTCCGAGGCGCACCTGGACTGGGCGGGGCCGACGCCGGACGAGTGGGCGGACCGGCTCGGGGTGGCCCCGCCGGCCGCCCAGGCGGTGGTCTGCGCCGCCGCGCGGGAGGTCTTCGAGGAGGCCGGCGTACTCCTCGCCGGCCCGGACACCGAGACAGTGGTCGGCGACGTCAGCGGCGACGACTGGGAGGCGGCCCGGCAGAACCTGGAGGGTCGTCGGCTGGGCTTCGCCGCGCTGCTCGCCGACCGTCGGCTCACCCTGCGGTCGGACCTGCTACTGCCCTGGAGCCGGTGGATCACTCCCGAGTTCGAGCCGCGCCGCTTCGACACGTACTTCTTCGTCGCCCTGCTGCCGGCCGGACAGCGGACCCGCGACGTCTCCGGCGAGGCCGACCACACCCTGTGGATCCGGCCGACAGACGCGCTCGCGCGGGCGCAGGCCGGCGAATTGACGATGCTGCCACCGACCCTGGTCACACTGGCCGAGATTGCGGCGGCCGGCGACCTGGCCGGAGTGGCAAGCGCGGCGGCCGACCGCGACGCCGCCACCCCCGTCACCCCCCGCCTGGACCTACCGCCAAACGGCCAACCCCGCTTCGTCCTGAACTAACCTCCCCCCGCTGCCCCCGCCCCCCGCCCCACCCCCAACCGCGTCGATCATGGAGTTGTGGTGGGGACAAAACTGTCCTTAAGGCTCTCTTTCGGGCACCACAACTCCATGATCGACGGGTGCGGTCCGGCGGCTCAGCCGAAGCGGCCGGTGATGTAGTCCTCGGTCTTCTTCACGCTCGGGTTGCTGAAGATCTTCTGGGTGTTGTCGTACTCGATCAGCCGGCCCGGGTCGCCGGTCTTCTCGATCGAGAAGAAGGCGGTCCGGTCCGACACCCGGGCGGCCTGCTGCATGTTGTGGGTCACGATGATGATCGTGAACTTGTCCTTGAGCTGGAACATCAGGTCCTCGATGGCCAGCGTGGAGATCGGGTCCAGCGCCGAGCAGGGCTCGTCCATCAGCACGACCTGCGGCTCGACCGCGATGGTCCGGGCGATGCAGAGCCGCTGCTGCTGACCGCCGGAGAGGCCCGCGCCGGGCTTGCCGAGGCGGTCCTTCACCTCGTCCCACAGGTTCGCCGAACGCAGGGCCTTCTCGGCCGCGTCCTCCAGGATCGACTTCTTGCGGACCCCGTTGAGCTTCAGCCCGGCCACCACGTTCTCGAAGATGCTCATGGTCGGGAACGGGTTCGGCCGCTGGAATACCATGCCGATCGTGCGCCGGACCGCTGTGACGTCCACGTCCCGGTCGTAGATGTCCTGGTCGTCGATGGTCAGGCTGCCCTCGACGCGGGCCCCCGGCAGCACCTCGTGCATCCGGTTAATCGACCGCAGGAACGTCGACTTGCCGCAACCCGACGGCCCGATGAGGGCGGTGACCGTCTTCGGCTCGACGGTCAGGTTGATGTTCTCGATCGCCTTGAAGCCGCCGTAGTACGCGGTGACGTTCGAGGCGGAGACGCGCTTGGCCATGGTGGTACCTCCGGGGTTCATCGGCTGAGCCTGTTGCGACGGGCCAGCAGCTTCGCCGCGATCGTCAGGATGAGCACGAGGGCGACCAGGGTGAGTGCCGCGGTCCACGCTCGTGCCGGTGCGTACTTCGACGCGTCACCGGCCTGCTGGTAGACGAAGAGGGACAGCGACGACTGGTTGTTCTCGAAGGGGTTGGTGTTGATGGCGGCGCCGCCGCCCGCGACGAGGAGCACCGGCGCGGTCTCACCGGCCGCGCGGGCGATGGCGAGCATGACGCCGGTGACGATGCCGGGCAGCGCCGTCGGCAGGACCACCCGCAGGATGGTCTTCCACTTGGGTACGCCGAGCGCGTACGCGCCTTCACGCAGCGGCGGCGGAACGAGGCGGAGCATCTCCTCGGTGGACCGGACGATCGTGGGCAGCATGAGCACGCTCAGTGCGAGCGCGGCGGCGAAGCCGGAGAAGCTGGGCCGACCGTCGTTGAACCACGGCGAGACGATCAGCACCCAGAACGCCAGCACGAACAGGCCGGAGACGATCGACGGGATGCCCGTCATGACGTCCACGAAGAACCGGATCGCGAAGGCGAAGCGGCCCCGCCCGTACTCGACGATGTAGATGGCGCAGAGGATGCCGAGCGGAACGGTGATCAGGGTGGCGATGCCGACCTGCTCCAGCGTGCCGACGATCGCGTGGTACGCGCCGCCGTTGGCGTCCCGGGCCCCGATGTTGTTCATCGAGGTCTGGAAGAAGTTGCCGTCCAGCCGCTCGGTGCCCTTGCTGACCAGCGTCCAGACGACCGAGACGAGCGGCAGCACCGCCAGCACGAACGCGGAGTGGATCAGCGCGCTCCAGGTGCGGTTGCGGGCCGACCGGCGTCCCTCGACCACGTTGGCCGCGGCGAAGAGCCCGGCCAGGTAGAGGATCGCGCCGAGGACGACGACGAGGACCGGGCCGCCGATGTCGCCGCCGTAGACGATCACGGCGGAGAGCGCGAGGGCCGCCACGGCGATGGCCGGTGCGGCGTACCAGGGCAGGCGCTTGGCCCGCAGCGAGGCGGGCTGGGCCGGCGGCCGGGTGCGGTGGGAGGTGACGGTTGTGGTCATGCGGCCGACTCCGTGAACTCCCGGCGGCGGTAGATGATCGCCCGCGCCGTGATGTTGACGATCAGCGTGATGGTGAACAGCACCAGGCCGGACGCGATGAGCGCGCCCCGACCGGTCTCGTTCGCCTCGCCGAACGCGTTGGCGATGTTGGCGGCGATTGTGTTGCCGCCGTTCTGGATCAGGTTGAACGAGATGCCGAAGGTGATGCCGAGGGTGAGCGCCAGCGCGATGGTCTCGCCGAGCGCCCGACCGAGGCCGAGCATCACCGCGGCGATGATGCCGGGGCGGCCGTAGGGGAGCACCGCGGTGCGGAGCATCTCCCAACGGGTGGCGCCCAGGGCGAGGGCGGCCTCCTCGTTGGCGGTCGGCGTCTGGAGGAACACCTCGCGGGAGAGTGAGGTGACGATCGGCAGCACCATGATGGCGAGCACCAGGGCGCCCAGCATGATCGACTTACCGAACGGGCCGTCGCCGCCGAAGATCGGGATCCAGCCGAAGTACTCGTTCAACCAGACCGAGAAGTCCCGGACCGGGCTGCTGAAGACGTCGCGGCCCCAGAGGCCGAAGACCACGCTCGGCACGGCGGCCAGCAGGTCCACCAGGAAGCCGAGCGCGGTGCCCAGCCGGCGCGGCGCGTAGTGCGACAGGTAGAGCGCGATGCCGAGTGCCACCGGCACCGCGATCAGCAGCGCGAGGGCAGAGCTGAGCACAGTGCCGAAGGCGAGTGTGCCGATGCCGAACTTCGGCTCCGTGTCGTTGGGGGACCAGCCCTCGTAGGACCAGAAGTTCTCGGTGTTGGCGCGTAGGGCCGGCACCGCCTTGGCGACCAGGAAGATCGCGATGGCGGCGATGATGACCAGAACGGCGGTGCCGGCGGCCAGTGTGAGGCCGCGGAAGGCCCGCTCGGCGCCGAACTTGCGGCTGCGCGGCAGAGCGCCGCCGCCGCCCAGCCCGGTGCCGCCCGGGGAACGGGTGCTGACTGGTGCCTCGGCCACACGCGCCGAGGCACCGGCGGGCCACTCGTGACTTTCGGTCACGCGCGTCCCGCCGGTGCCGGCGTCGGCCGAGCGGTGAGGGGTTTCACCCATCTGCTCGCTCGATTCGGTTGCGGAGGTGTGGGGGTCGGGTCAGGAGAGGTTCTTGACCGCGGCTTCGACCTTGGTGCGGACCGTCTCCGGCAGCGGGGCGTAGCCGAGGTCGGTCAGGGAGTTCTGGCCCTCGGCGCTGGCGGCGTAGCCCAGCAGGCCCTTGACCAGCTTGAGCTTGTCGGCCGCGAGGCCCTTGCTGCAGACGATCTCGTACGTCGCCAGGACGATCGGGTACGCCCCGGCCTCCTTGGTGTTGTAGTCGATCTTCAGCTTGAGGTCGTCGCCCTGGCCATCGACGGTCGCGCCGGCGATGGTCTTGCCGGCGGCCTCGGCGGTCAGCGCCGCGAACTCGCCGTTGCCGTTACCGATCTTGGCCATCTTCAGGCCGGCGTTCTCGGCGAACGACCACTCCATGTAGCCGATGGAGCCGTCGGCGCCCTTGACCGAGCTGGCCACGCCGTCCGAGCCCTTGGCGCCGGTGCCGCCCGGAGCCTTCCAGGCCTTGGCGTTGCTGAAGGTCCAGTCGCTCTCGGAGGTCTTCGAGAGGAACTTGGTGAAGTTGTCGGTGGTGCCCGACTCGTCCGAGCGGTGGACGGTCTGGATGGTGGTCGCCGGGAGCTTGGCGTCCGGGTTGTCGGCCTTGATCGCCGCGTCGTCCCACTTGGTCACCTTGCCGGCGAAGATCTTCGCCAGGGTGGCCGGCTTGAGCTGGAGGTTGTCCACGCCGCTGACGTTGTAGGCGACGGCCACCGGGCCGATCACCATCGGCAGGTGGATGGCCTTGCCGCCGGCGCACTTGGCGTCGGCCTGCGGCTGCTCCTCCGGCTTGAGCGCGGAGTCGGAGCCGGCGAAGTCGGCGGTCCCGGCGATGAACGCCTGGATGCCGGCGCCCGAGCCGGAAGCCTCGTAGTTGATGGTGGTGCCAGCGCACTTCTGCTGGTAGGCCTTGATCCACTCGGCCATGGCGTTCTTCTGGGCCGACGAGCCCTGTGCGTTCACCGTGCCGGTACCGCAGTCGACCGCGGCGGCGGAGCCCGAGGCGCTGGCGCCGGAAGTGGGCTCGTTGTTGTCCGAGCCGCATGCACTGAGGCCGAGCGTCGCGGCAAGAGCGAGGCAGGCAATAGTGCCGTACCGCTGGAGCTTCACCTGAGGGGTTTCCCTTCGCGTCTGACTTGGCGCCCCGATCCCGGGGCCCGAGGACCGGCACTGACCGGCTGACACGAAAGTTAGAAGTGCCAGGTAGCCGGTTCGCCGGTCGCAAGTGAACGCAGGGTGAACAGGTACGGCCCCCGAGGTGACCGCTCGCTGAGGGTGAGTTGTCCGTTAAGTGAACCGGGGCACTTCAGCGCCCGTTGCCGCTCAGCCGAGGTGGTAGTTGATGTGCGCGGACCACCGGGCGAAGCCCAGCCGCTCGTACAGCGCGACCGCCCCGGTGTTCGAGTCGTCGACGTAGAGCATCACCCGGTCCAGGCCCCGCCTGTCCCGCAGGTACGCGAGCCCCGCCGTGGTCAGCGCCCGGCCCAGGCCGCCGCCGTGCGCGGTCGGCTCCACCCCGAGCACGTACACCTCGCCGATCCGGGCCGACCCGGGCCGTTCGTGCACCTTCGTCCAGTGGAAGCCGAGCAGTCGACCGGTCGAGGTCTCCTCGGCGAGCAGGAAGCCGGCCGGGTCGAACCACGTCTCGGCGAGGCGGACCCGCAGGTCGTCCGGGGTCCACCGGCCCTGCTCGGGGTGCTCGGCGAAGGCCCGCGCGTTCAGGGTCAGCCACGCCGTGTCGTCCGCCCCCGGCCGGAACGCGCGCAGCGTCACCCCGTCGGGCAGGCGCGGCTCGCCCAGTGGAGCCGCCAACGGTCGGCGGAGCTGCCAGAGCACCCGCGTACGGGCGAACCCCAGGTCCACGGCGAGCGCCGCCGCCGACGGGTGGTCGCCGTGCGCCCACGCCCGCAGCGGTCCGGTCGCCGAGGCGAGCACACCCCGGGCCAGCGCCCGGCCGGTGCCACGCCGCCGGTACGCCGGGTGCACCACCAACTCCACACCGATCCCGTCCACCGGGTCGGTGGTGTCCAGGTGCGCGTACCCGGTCAGCGTGCCGTCGTCGGCGCGGGCGAGCAGGTGTACGGCCGGAGCGTCCGCGTCGCGCAGGCGGAGCAGGACGTGCTCGTCCAGCGGGTCCGCGCCGTCGGTGTCGCCCGCCGTGCGGGCCAGGGCCAGTACGCCGGCGATCTCCGCGGGGGACAGTCGGTCGGTCCGGGTGACCTGGTCGCTGGTCGGTTCCGCGCTGCTCATCCCGTCACCGTAGCCGTTGCTTCAGGGGCGTCCCGGACTGTCGCCCGAGTAGCGTCCCGGACCCGCCGCCTGAGGGAGGTGGCCGGCTCACGTGGGGTCGGTGGGCAGCGCCTCCAGCTCGTACCGTGCGGTGAGTTCGGGCAGGATCCGGCGCAGCGCGTCGACCGTGCCCTGCCGGTCGCCGCCCGCGTCGTGCATGAGGACGACCGCCCCGGGCTGCGCCTGCGTGAGCACGGTGGTGGCGATCTTGTTGGCGCCGGGCGTCTGCCAGTCCGACGGGTCCACCGACCAGTGCAGCGGATTCATGCCGAGTTGCCGGCACACCGACACCACCGGGTAGGTCCAGGCGCCGCCGGGTTGGCGGTACCAGACGACCGGGACGTCCGGCACGGCTGCGCGGATGGCCTCGTTGGTGCGTATCAGGTCGGTGCGGATCTGGTCGGCGGACCGGTTGCCCAGCGAGACGTCGTGGTGCCAGGAGTGGTTGCAGAGCGTGTGGCCGTCCGCCACGATCGCCTGGATCAGGTCGGGGTGGTCCTGGGCGTTCTCGCCCACCACGCAGAACGTGGCCTTGACGTCGTACTCGCGCAGCAGCGCGAGAACCTGGGGGGTGTAGCGCGGGTCCGGTCCGTCGTCGAAGGTCAGCGCGAGTTGGGCGGTGCCGGTGTCCGTGTGGGCGCCGAACAGCCGGTCGCCCCCGGCGTCCCGGCCCGTGCCGTCCTGGCCGGCCTCGGCGGGAGCGGCGGCGCTCTGGCTGGTGCTCGGGCGTTTGGTCGACGGCTGCTCGGGAGGCTGGTCGGCGTAGTGGGGCCCGGTGGCGTCGGTGGTGACACCCGTGGCGTGCTGCCGGGTCTGGTCCGGGACGAGGCTACGGCCCAGCACGTACGCGGAGCCGAGCAGCGCCGCCACCACCACTGTCACGATCCCTGCCACGCGCGCGGTCGAGCTGACCCGCGTCACGGCTTCCACCCGGTCGGCCGGAGCCCCCGGCCCGTCGCCCCCGTGTTACCTGCGCGCACCCTTGCCCCCTTTTGCGACAAACCCGGCAGTCAGAATAGGACTGCCGAGCTGCGCAAAAGGGGCATATGGGGAATCGGCCGACCCCTAGACGGGCAACGGCGCGTGCTCCGTCTCGGGCAGCGAACGCGACGGGGGTACGACGAACTTGTAGCCCACCTGGCGGACCGTGCCGATCATCGACTCGTACTCCGAGCCGAGCTTGGCGCGCAGGCGTCGGACGTGCACGTCCACCGTCCGGGTGCCGCCGAAGTAGTCGTACCCCCAGACCTCGCGCAGCAGCTGGTCGCGCGTGAACACCCGGCCCGGGTGCTGGGCCAGGAACTTCAGCAGCTCGAACTCCTTGTAGGTGAGGTCGAGCGGGCGGCCCTTGAGCTTCGCCGCGTACGTGTCCGGGTCGATGGTGAGTTCCCCGGCCCGGATCGAGCCGCCGGCGCCGGCCGTCGCGTTGCTCAGGCGGCCGACCGCGAGCCGCAGCCGGGCCTCGACCTCGGCGGGGCCGGCCGAGGCGAGGATGACGTCGTCGACGCCCCAGTCCGCGTTCAGCGCGATCAGGCCGGCCTCGGTGACGACCGCGACCAGCGGCACCCCGAGCCCGGTGGCGTGCAACATCCGGCAGGTCGCCCGGGCCTCGCTCAACTCCGATCGGGCGTCCACGAGCACCGCGTCGGGGCTGGGCCCGGCAACAAGGGTGCGGACGTCGCGCGGCGCGGTGCGCACCGAGTGTGGCAGCAGGTCGAGAGCCGGCAACACAGCCGACGGTTCGCCTGCGCGCGCGGTCACCAGCAGCAGGATTTCCACGATCACCTCCGTCCCGGCGGCGCATCGCCGCACGCGACCAGACACACTCGTGAGGGAGTGCGCTGAGAAATTGCGTGGTCCCGGCGTCGCTGACGGGCGGGTAACGCGTTGAGCGTAACCGATCGCCTCGGCTGCACCGTCAGGCCATTTCCCGTTTGTCTAGCTTGCCCCTGATCGTGGCACAGGTTTTAACGTTACTGAAACCCGCGACCACTGCATCGGGCGGTCGATCTGGCACGATCGGGGCGTGTTTCCCTCCACCTCGCCCGACGCCGGCCGCGACTCGTGGACCGACGGACCCCGTCCAGGTCCGGCGGCTCCGACCCGTGGCCACCCACCCGCGCCGCGCACCGGACCGGCTGTCGCCGACGGCGAGCGCCGTGGACGTGGACCGCGCCGGGCCCGCCGTGCCGGTGAGCCGGCCCGTCGTACCGAGGAGGAGACCGACGAGCCGGAGGAGGAGGTCGTCCCCCCGGTCGACGTGCACCGCCCGCTGGCGCTGACCATCGCCGGCTTCGCCGCGCTGCTCGGCGTGGGACTGGTGCTCGGCGCGCAGACGTCGGGCCCGGGTCACCGCCTGCCGTTCGCCGTCATCGTCTTCGGCGTCCAACTGCTGTTCGTGCTCGCCTGGACGATGGCCATGCGCCCACCGGCGCTGCTGCTGGTGGGCGGCATCAGCGCCGCCGTCGCCGCGGCCGCCGACGTCGCCGCCGTCCGGAGCGACATCGCCGGCCTGGCGCCGCTGGGCTACCTGGCCGTCGGCGGCTTCCTCGCCGCCGTGCTCGGCCAACTGGTCCGCCGCGTCGACCGGGTCCGGGTTACCGACTCCCTCGGCGCCACCCTGCTCATCGTGGTCGGCGTCGTGGCCCTCGGCACCCTGATCGTGCTCAGCCGCATCCCCGCCGGCACCCAGGCGATCACCGTCTGTCTGACCGCGAGCGGGGTCGCGCTCACCGTTGCCCGGCTCACCGACGCGGTGCTGCCGTGGCCCCGGCTGGCCCCGCAGGTGCCCCGGGGCGCGGCCGGCGTCGTCGGCGGCGCGATGGTGGGCACGCTGGTCAGCGCGCTGCTCGGCGGCTATCTGGTGGCACCCTTCACCCCGACCAGGGCCGCGGTGATCGGCCTGGTCGCGGCCGTCACCGCCGTCCTCACCGACCTCGCCGTGGGGTACGCGGAGGCGGGTCGCCTCATGGCCGGAGAGCCGCCCACCATGTGGGTCGCCCGGCACATGCAGGGGCCGCTCGGCGGGTTCGCCCTGGCTGCGCCCGCCGCGTACGCCATGTGCATGCTCTTCCTCTGAGCCCACGGTTGAGGTCGGTGCCGCTCGGGTACCTACGGGTGCGCCGCGCAGCGGCACCGGTTCGGACGATCCGCCGTGTCGCGGCGGGCGGAGACAGGAGGCGGCGTGGCCCAGGAGTATCCGGTCGACGACCAGCAGCAGGCCCGGCCCCGACGGCGCGGACGCAAGCTGCTCATCGGCCTGGTCGTCCTGCTCCTCGTGGTGGCGGGCCTGCTGGTGGTCGCCGACCGCGTGGCGGTCGGGGTGGCCGAGCGGCTCATCGCCGAACGGGTCAGCCAGGAGATCAGCAAGCAGGGCGCGCAGTCCTCGGCGCCCGACGTCGAGGTCGGTGGGATGCCGTTCCTCACCCAGGTGCTCGGCGGGCGGTACGAGCGGATCTCCATCTCGCTGCGGGACGTACAGGCCTCGGTCGAGGGTGACGCCGTACGGCTGCCGGTGCTGGACGTCGACGCCCGCAACGTGCGGGCGTCGCTGGACACGCTGCGGACCGGGCAGGGCGACGTCGTGGCCGACACGGTCGACGGCACCGGCACGATCAGCTACGAGAGCCTCGCCGCGCTGCTGAAGCGACCCGGTCTCACTCTCGGCGAGCAGGGCGGCAAGCTGGCCGTCAGCGCCCCGGTCGACATCCTCGGCACGAAGTTCACCGTCGCCGGCACCGCCGACGTCACCGTCGCCAAGAACGGCGCGGTCGCCCTGCGCTTCAACAACCTGGACGCCGCCGGGCTCCCGAACCTGCCGCTGGCCCGCACGATCCTCAGCAACTACGCCAAGAGCATCTCCATCGACGTGCCGCTGCCCGACCTGCCGTTCCAACTCACGGTTCGGAAGGTCCAGCCGTTGCCCGAAGGGCTCGCCGTGACCGCCGACGCGAAGAACGTACCGATCAACTCCGTCAGCTGAGTCGTGCGTCAACAGGCCGGGCCGCTGGGACGCACCGGAGGCCCGGCAGCCGGACGATTCCCGGATGCTGGTCGGTACGGTGGCAGCCCTTCGGATCGCTGGTAGGCTGCCTGACCATGGGGACCCACCTCACCAAACGGCGCGCGGTCGACCTGTGCCGCGTGGCCACCTGCCTGTGTCGCCCTGTCATCTGACGGCGGGGCTGTTTTTGGCCGCCTGACGGCGGCCACCGGCACGCAGGGTCCTCAACCCTTTCCGGTGATCCCACCGAACGCCCGGCAGCGGCGCCGTCGCACGAACCCGTGATCCCGTCCTTCAGCTGGGTCCCGCGCGCGGTGCGACAGTTCAACCCATCGATATTCGCGCGTTGGCTCACCATCCATCCTCACCAGGGAGTGAATCGATGAGTCGCGACACCGCACTCGTCTCGGCCGAGTGGGCCGAGAAGAACCTCGACGCCCCGGGCGTCGTCTTCGTCGAGGTCGACGAAGACACCTCGGCCTACGAGACCGGCCACATCGCCGGCGCTATCAAGGTCGACTGGAAGACCGACCTCCAGGACCCGGTCCGCCGGGACTTCGTCAACAAGGCCCAGTTCGAGGCGCTGCTGTCCGAGCGGGGCATCAGCAACGACGACACCGTGATCCTTTACGGCGGCAACAACAACTGGTTCGCGGCGTACGCCTACTGGTACTTCAAGCTCTATGGCCACGGCGACGTCAAGCTGCTCGACGGCGGTCGCAAGAAGTGGGAGCTGGACGCCCGCCCGCTCGTCACCGAGACGCCGACCCGTCCGGCGACCCAGTACGTCGCCAGCGAGCCGGACACCTCCATCCGGGCCTTCCGCGACGAGGTCGTCGCCGCGATCGGCACCAAGAACCTGGTCGACGTGCGCAGCCCCGACGAGTTCGCCGGGCGGCTGCTGGCCCCCGCCCACCTGCCGCAGGAGCAGGCGCAGCGGGCCGGTCACATCCCGACCGCGATCAGCGTCCCGTGGTCCAAGGCTGCCAACGAGGACGGCACCTTCCGGTCCGACGACGAGCTGCGCAAGATCTATGGCGACGCCGGACTGGACGACGGCAAGGAGACCATCGCGTACTGCCGGATCGGCGAGCGTTCCTCGCACACCTGGTTCGTGCTGCAGGAGCTGCTCGGTCACCGCAACGTGAAGAACTACGACGGCTCCTGGACCGAGTACGGCTCGCTGGTCGGCGTGCCGGTCGCGCTCGGCGACGAGCCCGGGGAGGCCTGACGATGACCGCTCCCACCGCTGCGGGCTGCGCCGCGCCTGACCAGGCCGCGCCCCTGCCGGCCAGCCTGGACCTCGAGAAGGAGACCGTCATCACCGGCATCGTCCGCTCGACGGCGGACGAGGTCGTGCCGGGCGCGTACGTCCGGCTGCTCGACTCGACCGGCGAGTTCACCGCCGAGGTGGTCACCTCGGCCGCCGGCCAGTTCCGGTTCTTCGCCGCACCGGGCTCCTGGACGCTGCGGGCGCTGTCCCGGCACGGCAACGGCGACACCGCCGTCACCGCCGGCCGGGGCATCAACGAGGTGTCCGTCACCGTCGCCTGACCCACCGCTCTGATCGACCGGGGCCGGTCACCCTCCTGGGTGGCCGGCCCCGGTCGTCATCGTGGAAGTCGTCAGATGCCGGTGGCTCTCGTGCAGGACGAGACCGGGTCGAGGACGATGTCGACGGTCTCGACGTGGCCCGCCCTGATGCGCGTGCGCTGCGTCTGCGGTATCCACCCGTCCTTGGCGACGATCACCTCGTAGCGGCCCTTGGGCAGCCACCAGACGTACCGGCCCTGCGGGTTCGCGGTCAGGGTCCAGCCGGTCGTCCTGCCCACCCGGTTGACCCGTACCGTCGCCGCGACCCCGACGGTCGCGCCGGCGCAGGTGACCCCGGTGACGGTGCCCTGGATCCTGCCCCAGCTCGCCGGCGGCGAGACGGTCATCCGCGCCGGCACCGCCGGGACGCGGTACGGCGTGTCGGACGCGACACCCAGCTCGCCGGAGTAGGTGCCCGGCTGGGCCACACCGGCGGCGGCCGTGGCACGCATCTTGACGGTGACCGTCCGGGAGGCCCCCGGCGCGAGGGTGAACGTGCCCGGCTTGGTGGTCAGCCAGGGTAGGTCCGCCTCCCCGGCGCACAGCTCCAGGCCGCCGAGCCGTTCGGCGTCCGGGGAGCCGACGAAGGGGGACGGCGAACCGCCGATCCGGTACGCGCCGCAGGCGGCAGCGCCCCGGTACCGGCCGGACTGGACGTTGGGCAGGTCGCGCCAACTCCCCGCCACCGGGTCGTACGCGACGGTCCGGTTGGTCACCGTGGTGGACGCCGCCGTGACCCCACCGGCCAGGACCAGGAGGTCACCGGCCGCCGCGTACTGGGCGCCCCAGAGGTCCACCGGCAGGTCCGGCAGGGGATGCCACGCGTCGGCCACCGGGTCGTACCGGTAGGCGTCGGTGTAGTCGGCGTCGCCGGTGCCACCGGCGCAGTAGACCGCGCCGCCGATCCCGCCGCAGGAGAGCCAGGACACCGGGTGCGGGTACGCCGCGCCGGTGTGGAACGTGCCGGTGGTCGGGTCGAGGACGACGAGCCGGTCCGATTCGGCGCAGTCGTTGTTCTGGCAGCCACCGACCAGGTAGATCTTCCCGCCGGTGACCGCCCCGCCGGCCGCCGCCACGGGGAACGGGTTGTCCGGCCCGGCCAGCGTGCTCCACGTGTCGGTGGCCGGGTCGAACACGTCCACGGAGGCGACGGTCTCGTCGTCGACGCCCCAGCCGCCGAGGACGTACAGCTTGCCGCCGACGGCCGCCGCGACCGGCTTCGCCCGCCCGCTCGGCATGTCGGGTAGCGCCGCCCAGGTGTCCGTGTCGGGGTCGTAGCGCCAGGCCTTGCGTTCCAGGCCGCTGCCGCCACCGCCGCCGACGGAGTACACCTTGCCGTCGAGGGTGGCCGCCGCGTTGTCGTAGACCGCCGCCGGAAGGGTGGCGATACCGGTCCAGGCGTCCTGCGTCCGAGGGCCGGTCCCGGTCCCGGTCTCGGACGCGCCGTACGCGGTGCCCGTACGGGTCCTGCTGATCCCCTTGATCCGCTGCTCCCGCAGGGGCGCTCCGGCTCTGGACGGCGCATCGAACCGCCCGTTGCGCTCCACCAGGTTGACGGCGGCCGGCGCGCTGCCGGTGTTGCGTACCGTCAGCTTCGCGGTCCGGGTGCTGCCGTACGGCTGGGTCGACCGGACGGTCGTCGGTGTGACGGTGAGGCGACCGGCGGCCAGCGCGACGTCCAGGCGGCGGACACCGTCGGCCGGCACATTCACCGCCTTGGCAGCCACCCGGTACGGCGTCCGGCTGGCCGCGAACCGGTGTGCCCCGGTCAGCCCGGAGAACAGCCAGTAGAAGCCGTCCGGCATCGCCGGGTCGTCCGGCGTCGGCGCCGACCTGCCCCGGTCCTGCGGCCGGTCGGCGCTGGTCACGGTGACCCCGTCGAGCGGCGTGTCGGTGTTGCGGTCGGTGGTCACCCCGAGCACCAGCCCGCCCGGGGCGGGTACGCAGTCGCGGTTGACCACCTGCACGTCGTCCACCTGCCACCACCAGGCGAAGCTGCCGTGGAAGCGGAACCGGACCCGTACCGAGGCGGCCCCGGCCGCCGGGTCGAGTGGCACCTCCTCGACGACCGGCCCGCGCCGGCTGGTGGTCTGGTGCCAGACCGTGGTCCAGGTGGTGCCGCCGTCGGTGGAGACGTCCACGTCAGCGGTGTCGCTCACGCCGACCGCCCGCCAGTCGCTGTGGAAGCGCAGCACCGGCGCCGGTGTGCCGCGCAGGTCGACGCTCGGGGTCACCAGGTCGGTGTCCTGGGTCCGGCCGGAGCCGAGACGGTCGCTGTCGGCGATGGCGAAGGCGCCGCTGCCGCCGGTGAGGTTGCCCCGCTCGCCCGCGTCGGTGAAGGTCCAGCCGCCGTCCTCGGTGCGGTTCCGTACCGACCAGCCGTCCGGCGTCGCGGCGCTGTCGAAGCTCTCCCCCAGCAGGGGGGTGCCGAAGCTGCCGGTGTAGCCGGCCGCCGTGCATCCGGTCTCGACCGGTACGGCGATGTCGGTCGTCACGGGGTCGCCGCCGGTGACCACGTCCCGGGTGACCGTGCGGTAGCCGGGGTAGCGGGCGGTGACGGTGAGCTGGTACGTGGCGTTGCCGGGCACGGTGAACGAGTACCGGCCGGTGGCCGGGTCGGTGAACACCGGTCCACCGGGACGGCCGCCGACCTCGATCCGGGCGTAGAGCGGCCAGCCGTGTCCGGAGGCGTCGGTGACCCGGCCGGCCACGGTGACCGTCGGGTTGGCCGTCAGGGCGAAGTCCCGCGTGACCGCCCCGTCCTCGGTGACGGTGACGGTGGCGCTCTGTCCGGCGTACCCGTAGGCGCTGACGGTGACCGTCGCCTCGCCGGCCGGCACGGTCAGCGCGTACCGGCCGTCCGCGCCGGTGGTGACGCTGCGGTCGCCGTCGCCGACGGTCGCGCCGGCGATCGGTTCGCCGCCGCCGGCCGTGGTGACCGTGCCGGTGATCCGTCCGACGGCGCCGCGCGGAGCGGCCCGAGCCGCCGCGTACGCGTCCAGCCGACCTTCGCCGAAGACGTTGTTTTCGGCGGCGGTGCCTCCGCAGGCGGTGGCGTCGACGTCGCGGGCGGTCCGGTCCAGCAGCTCCTCGGTTCCGGCGATGTCGCCCCTGAGGGTCGGCGCGGCCGACCAGAGCAGCGCCACCGTGCCGGAGACGTGCGGCGCGGCCATCGAGGTGCCGTCGTACGCGGCGTAGGAGTCGCCGGGGACGCTGGAGCGCACGTTGCTGCCGGGTGCGGCCACGTTCGGCTTGTACGACCGCCCGTCCGTGCCGGCGCCCCGCCCGGAGAAGTCGGAGATGGTGTTCTGCACGTCGTACGAGCCGACGGCGTACGCGTTGGCGTTGTCGCCGGGCGAGCCGGCGCTGCCGCAGGCCGGACCGTCGTTGCCGGCGGAGAAGACCCCGAAGATGCCGGCCGCGCGCCAGGCCGCGATGGTCTGCTCGAACCAGGGGTCGCCACCGGCGCCTCCCCAGGAGTTGTTGACCACGTCGGGGCGCAGGTCGGGGCGCGGGTTCTGCCCGTTCAGGTCGGTCGGGGCCAGCACCCACTGGCCGGCGGCGAGCAGCGAGGCGTCCGTGCAGGAGTCGGTCTCGCAGCCCTTCGCGGCGATCCACTTCGCGCCGGGAGCGACGCCGATCTGGTTGCCCGCGCCGTCGTCGCCGATCATCGTGCCTGTGGTGTGTGTGCCGTGGCCGACGTTGTCGCAGGGCGCGGCGCTGGGGCACACGCCGGCCGGGTCGTACCAGTTGTGGTCGTGGTCGAAGACGCCACCGCCGAGGTTCCCGCGGTACGCCCCGACCAGCGCCGGATGGTCGTACTGGGCGCCGCTGTCGATGGTGGCGACGACCACGCCGTCGCCCCGGTCGCCGAGTTCGCTCCACACCTGCGGGGCGTTGATGTTGGTGAGCCCCCACTCCGGGCCGTTCGCGTCCGCGTGGCTGCCGGTGGCGGGGGTGGGCCGCAGCAGGGGATAACTGCGGCTCGGCTCGATCCTCGCCACGTCGGGCCGCTTGGCGATCTCGTCGAGCAGCGCGCGATTCCCGGTGACGCGGACCGCGTTGGCGATCCAGTACGAGGTGTGTGCCGCCTTGCGGGTCCTGAGCAGCGTGCGCAGACCCTTCTGGGTGCGCGTGGCGGTCGTGGTGAGCAGCCGGTGCACCTCGCGGGCCCGGTCGTCCGGGTCACGCAGCTTGGCGGTCCGCGCCACCGGCGCGGTGCTGCGCAGGTAGACGAGGAAACTGCCGGTGCCCGTCGCGCCGAGCTGGCGGAGCAGCCGCTGGTCGACGCGGGCGGGCGTGGGGGCGGGCCGGGCGGCGACGGCGGGTTGGGCGGTGAGGGCCAGCAGGGCCGCGACGCATGCCACGGCCGTTCGCCAGAGGACGGATCTCGCATTCGGTGGTGGTTGGAGCACTGTTCCTCCCCACATGGGGTCCCGCTGGGTCCGGGACCTGCTCGGACGGTGCTCAATACCTAACGATCGGCCGGTGACCTGGCGTTATTCCGGCCGGGAGTCGGGCTGTCGGGTCGTCGACCACTGCCTCTCGAGAGCGAAGGACGGCTCGTGACACCATGGCCGGGTGAGCGGTGCTGTCCAGACGGGTTGGCCCTCGTCGAGCGACCCCGCCCCGCCGGCGCCTGCCCGGCGCGGGCGGCGCTGGCTGCTGGTCGCGACCGTCCTGTGGGCCCTCCTGCTGGCCGGGCTCACCTGGATGTCGGTCCGCGACGACCCGCCGACGGTGCGCGAGCAGCGCACCCTCGCCGAGGCCGCTCCGGTGGTCGAGAGGGCGATCGGCGAGCTGGCCCGGGCCGCCGGAACGGCCGGGCTGCTGGAGCTGGGACCGGCGCGGGTCAGCGCGGGCTGCCGCGTCACCCCGCTCGCCGACGGCGCGAGGCTGCGTCGCGAGATCGCCGTGTTGGCACCCGCCGACACCGGGCGGGCCGTACTGACCGGCATCGCCGACCGGCTGCCCGCGAGCTGGCGGGCCGGGGTCGGCCCCGGCCTGGACGGTCCGGAACTACGCGCCGACGCCGGGGAGTTCGTCGCCGTCGCCGGGCGGCCGACCGGGGACGGCCGGCTGCGGTTGACCGTCGACACGGGCTGCCGGCCGCCGGGCGCCGGTTACGACCCGTCGCCGGCCACCGCCGTCGGCCCGGAGACGGCGGCGCTCACGGCCGCCCTGACCGCGCTGGGTCGGCCGACCGGCAGCGCGCCGGACCTGGTCACCGCGCCCTGCCCGGACGGCACGCTGGCCCGTACCGCACGGTCCGCCGCCGGTGCCGGCCCGGCTGGGACCAGCGCCCTCGCCGCGCTGGCCGGCGGCACCCCGCTGCTGGACAACCCGCCGGTGTACGCGTACCGCGCGGGCGATGTCACCGTGCTGGCCGAACTCGGCCCGGACGCCGCACGTGTGGCCGCCACCGTCGGCTGCCCCGGCTGAGTAGGCGGGTCAGCCGCCCGTGCCTCGATCGTCCGGATCGCGGCTGCGCCCCAACGCGTCGACGCGGCCCCAGCGACCGGGGATGTCCAGCAGCTCCACCCGGCCCATGCCCGGCGGCACGGCCGGGTCGATGATCAGGTGTTCGCCCTGCGGTTCCAGACCGAGCATCACGCGTAGCAACAGCAGCGGTGTGCCGCTCGACCAGGCCTGCGGGCTGCACGCGGTGGGGTACTCCACCGGGTAGCCGGTGCGGCTGCGGGCGTAGCCGGCGAACGCCTCCGGCAGCCGCCCGCCGAAGTACTCCGACGCGGCCAGCATGGCGTCGCAGATTCGCCCGGCCTCCTCCCGGTAGCCGTACCGGGCCAACCCCCAGGCGATGATCGAGTTGTCGAACGGCCAGACGGTGCCCACGTGGTAGCCGATGGGGTTGTACCGGCCCTCGCCCTCGGCCAGGGTCCGCACCCCCCAGCCGGAGAAGAGCCGCGGCCCGAGCAGGTGTCCGACCACCTTGCCGGCCCGTGGCTCGTCCACGATCCCGCTCCACAGCAGGTGCCCGATGTTCGACGTCAGCGCGTCGACCTGCTGACCGTCGGCGTCCAGGGCGAGCGCGTAGTACCCGCGGTCGGCGATCCAGAAGTCGCGGTTGAACCGCTGTTTGAGCTCCGCCGCCTCCCGTTCCAGCCGGTCGGCGTACGCCGGGTCGTTCCAGACCTCGCGGGCGAGCCGGGCGGCGCGGACCTTCGCGTCGTACGCGTAGCCCTGCAACTCGCAGGTTGCCCGGGGGAAGCCGGGGATCCGGCCGTCGGCGTACGAGATGCCGTCCCAGGAGTCCTTCCAGCACTGGTTCTGCAGGCCGGTCTCCGGGTTGCGGGTGCGGTACGAGAGGTAACCGGTGCCGAGCAGGTCGCCGTAGGTGTCGATCCAGTCCAACGCGGCGCGGACCTGCGGCTCCAACTGCTGGACCAGCGCGGTGTCGCCGGTCCAGCGCTCGTACTCGTCGACCAGGATGACGAACAGCGGGGTGGAGTCGGCCGAGCCGTAGTACGGCGAGTGGGGCTGCTCCTCGAAGCCGGCGGTCTCGCCGTACCGCAGCTCGTGCAGGATCTTGCCCGGCTCCTCGTCCCGGAAGTCGTCCACCCGGTGCCCCTGGAGGCCGCCCAGCATCTGCGCGGTCGGCGGGATCAGCTCCGGCAGGAACGGCAGCACCTGCAGCGAGGTGATGATGCTGTCCCGACCGAAGAGGGTCATGAACCACGGCAGCCCGGCGGCGATCAGCCGTACGCCCAGAGCGATCGACTCGTAGCGCAGCGCGGCCAGGTCGTTGAGGCTGCGCCGGTAAGCCCCGGCCAACGGCTCACAGTCGCAGCCGAGCTTCGGCGCCCGGTCGATCAGCTCCCGGTGCTCGGCCCGGATGGCGTCCCCGCCGCGCCCGCCCGCGTACGGCAGGGTGGCCCGGATGTCCTCGCCGCGGGCCCCGTAGACGATGGTGGAGATCTGCAGCCGGGTCGTCCACTCGCTGTTCTGGTCGACCCGGACGCGGAACGTCATCCCGGCGGCGTCGACCTGCGCCGGCACCGTGGAGCGGATCACTGTCTCCCGGTGGAAGCCCTCCCGCCGGTACGACAGGCGCAGCTCGTTGTCGGCCACCGTGACCGTCGTCCGGCCCACCTTCTGTTGGGCGTGTTTGATCTCGAACAGGTCGGCGAAGTCGCTGCCCATCTCGACCCGAACGATGAACTCGGCCTCCTCGCCGGAGTGGTTGAGGACGGTCAGCTCCTCGTCGAAGCCACCCCCGATCTCGCGGCTGCGGATCACCGACGCCTTGGCGTCCAGGTAGTGGGTGGGTTCGCCGGGCGCGAGGAAGAACGCGGTCCGGTACGACTCGCTGGCGTCCACGGAGAGAGCGTGCAGCCGTTGCCCATCGAGCGTGAGCACCCAGCTCGACAGGAAGCGGGTGTCGAACGAGAACAGTCCCGTCGGGAAGTCGAAGGACGGCTCGATGTCCCCGCGATGGTCGGTGACCAGGAAGGTGTTGCCGTCGAGGATGCTGACGAGATCCTTCACGAACGCCGCCCGACTTCCTGTCTTGCGACCTCGCGCGGGTCCCTCGTGCCCGGCGGGTCCGGAAAGAAGCGGCGGAAGGCCAGGAAGAGCACCACGTCACCGCTGAAGGTGCTCTCGTTGCGCAGCACGGCGGCGAGCGCCTGGGCTTCACCGGTGATCAACCTGTTGAACAGGGCCGAGCTGCTGAACCAGATGGCGTCGGCCGGGCCTCGTTCGCGAGTGGCCCGCACCTCGCCCGGCCGCATCCGGACCAGCCAGTGCTCGGTCTGGTGGTGGGTGCCGAGGTCGATCTGGAGGGTTCCGGCGGCCAGGGCGCGCAGGACCGTCGGTGCCCGCGCCGGCAGGGATTCGAAGAACCGCTGGGTCGCCTCGGTCACATCCGAATCGTAGGCAGCGCTTCGGGTCGCCGGGTCGGTATTCGCACTCCGCCACCCGGCTGAGTCAGGGGTCAGTACACGAGTGCCTGCGCGCCCTCGGCCAACGCCTCCTCGACGAAGACCGCGGCGCCCGCGATCCGCACACCGGGCAGTACGTCCTCCGGGCCGATCTCCCGCCGGGCCGCGCACTGGGTGCAGGCGGTCACCTGACCGCTGGTCAGGATGACGTGCAGCAGCTCGGCCAGCGGCGCGGAGTGCGGCAGCTCGAATTCCTGGGCGCGGCCGGGCAGCGCGAACCAGGTCGACTCCCCGGTCAGCCAGAGCGAGACTTCCACGCCGGCCGCGACCGCCGTGGCGGCGACCGTGAACGCCTGCGCGCACCGCTCCGGGGCGTCCGCACCGGCGGTGACCTTGACGACGAGAGAGCGGGCCATGGGGCCCAGCATAGGATGGTCGGGATGGTTACCGAGATCGGGTTCGTCAGCCTGCTGGTCGCCGGCCTGGGCGCGCTCGCCGGTGGCCTGCTCTATCTGGCAGTGAAGATTTCAAGGGGACGCTGGTGAGCGCAGAGTGAGCGACGAGAATCCGCTGCAACCGCCGTGGCTCAACGCGCCGCCGGTCGAGGAGTACCCGTACGAGGAGAGCCACGACCTGCGCGTCGGGCCGAAGCTGCACCCGGCGCTGGACGGCCTGCTGCCGTACATCGGTCTGTGGCGGGGCCGGGGCAAGGGCGGCTTCCCCACCATCGAGGACTTCGACTACGCGCAGGAGATCCGGATCAGCCACGACGGCCGGCCGTTCCTGCACTACGAGTCGCGGGCCTGGATCCTCGACGAGCAGAGCCGGCCCGTTCGCCCGGCCGGGCGTGAGGTCGGTTGGTGGCGACCGGTGCTGGTGGACGGCCGGGCCACCGACGAGCTGGAGGCCCTGCTGACGACTCCCACCGGCGTGATGGAGCTGCACCTCGGCAAGCGCACCGGGACCCAGGTGGAGTTCGCCACCGACGCGGTGGTGCGAACGGCGACCGCCAAGGAGGTCACCGGGGGCCACCGGCTCTTCGGCATCGTCGAGGGCGCGCTGCTGTACGCGCAGGAGATGGCCGCGATGGATCACCCGCTCAGCCCGCACCTCTCGGCGCGGCTCGTCCGGGTCGGCGGCTGACGGCTCAGTCGACGGGGAAACCCAGCAGTTCGTGCAGTGCGGGGGTACGCGGGCAGGGGTCCCGGCGTACCCCGTCCAGCATCCGCACCTCGGCGAGTCCGCGTACCGAGGAGCTGAACCAGAGCCCATCGGCGGCGTGCAGCTCCGCTGGCGTCACCATCCGTTCGACGCCGTCCAGGCCCAGCTCGTTCGTGTGGGCGAGCAGCCAGGCGACGGTCGTGCCGGGCAGGATGCCGGTGGTGGCGGCGGGCACCGTGCAGATCGTGTCGCCGGTGAGCCACACCACGTTGGCGGTCGGCCCCTCCAGGGCGTACCCGTCGGACGAGATCCAGAGCACGTCGTCCACCCCGGCCCGTCGCGCCCAGCGGCGGGCGGCGCTGTTGACCGCGTACGAGGTGGATTTGATGCCCGCCGGCAGCCAGTCCAGCCCGGTACGCGCGTCGGCGGGCACCCCCAGCGGCAGGATGGCCGCGGTTATCCCGTTCCGTCGCGCCGCCAGGGACGACGCCGGCACCGCGGTCAGCGTGGCGTAGACGGTCGGCGGACCGCCGGACTCCGAGCCCCGGGTGCAGACCAGCCGCAGCGCGCCCTCCACCTCCGCCGGCCAGCCCACGAGCACGGAGTCGAGCAGATCGGTCAGCGCCTCGGTCGGTGGCAGGTCCAGGTCGACGGCTGCCGCCGCCGTGACCAGCCGGGCCAGGTGCTCGTCGCGGAGCCACGGTCGCCCGTGGCGCAGGTGCATCGACTCGAAGAGCCCGTCGCCGCGCAGGACGCCCAGGTCGTCGCCGCGGAGCACGGGTTCGTCCGGTGGGATCGGGCCCCGCCCCAGCACGGCGATCCGCGCGCTCGGCGTGGCCGGGACATTGCCGACGGACGACGTCACCATGACCGTCGAGCGTAGCGGGGGACAACCGCGCGTAGGGGGTCGGCGCGTTCGCCGAACTATGATCGGACGGTGTCCGAATCCTCCCTCGCGGAAATGCTCCGGGCCCGTGGGCTGCGGCTGACGGCGCAACGGCAGCTCGTCCTGCAGGCGGTGCTCGATCTGGGCCACGCCACCCCGGAGCGGGTGCACGCCGCCGTCCGGGAGGTCGCCGCCGGCGTCAACATCACCACCATCTACCGCACGCTGGAGCTGCTGGAACGGCTCGGCCTGGTGACGCACACCCACCTGTCGCACGGATCACCGACCTACCACGCGGCGGGTGAGCACCAACACGTCCACCTGGTCTGCCGGGAGTGCGGCGCGATCGACGAGATCGATCCGGAGCTGCTCCGTCCGCTCGCCGACCAGTTGGAGGCGCAGCGGGGCTTCCGGGTGGACATCGGGCACGTGTCACTCTTCGGCGTCTGCGGCCGGTGCGAGAACGGGGACCACAAATGATCGACATCGCGGGCGCGGTGGCCGTCGAGAGCATCGACGAGGCCAGCCGCGACCAGCCGGACCCGGCGCACGTCGCCGCGGGCGTGCGAGGCGTGGCCGCGCACTACGGCGATCCGCTGCGCGAGCAGCGCGTGCTGGACACCGAGGTCGGCCTGATCGACAGGTCGCACCGGGGGATCGTCGCGGTGCCCGGCGAGGAACGTGCCGGTTGGCTGCACACGATCACCTCGCAGCACCTGTCGACGCTGTCCGCCGGTGAGGGCACCGAGCTGCTGGTGCTCTCCCCGCACGGGCACGTCGAGCAGCACGCCCTGGTCGCCGAGGACGGCGAGACCACCTGGCTGGACACCGAGCCGGGAGCGACCGACGGCCTGCTGGCGTACCTGGAGAAGATGCGGTTCTTCAGCAAGGTCGACCCCCGCGACGCCACCGCCGAACGGGCGCTGCTGTCGCTTGTCGGTCCGGCGGCGGCGGAGGCCGTCGGGACGCTCGGCGTGACCGGGCTGGCCGCACCGGACCTGATCCCGGTGCCGGGTCCGAAGTTCGCCGCCGGCGCCGTGCCACCCCGGGCGGGCATCCGGTACGACGTCCGACCGCTTCCCATCGGCGGCTGGGCGCGACGCGGCCTCCTCGGGGTGGACCTGCTGGTGCCCCGCCCGGCGATGGAGCAGGTCGTCGCGGAGCTGCGCGGCGCGGGCGTGCCGGTCGCCGGCCTCTGGGCGTACGAGGCGATCCGGGTGGCCGCCCGGCAGCCCCGGGTGGGGGTGGACACCGACCACCGGACGATCCCGGCCGAGGTGGACCTGATCGGCCCGGCCGTGCACCTGGACAAGGGCTGCTACCGGGGTCAGGAGACGGTCGCCCGCGTGCACAACCTGGGCCGGCCGCCGCGCCGCCTGGTGCTGTTGCACCTCGACGGGGTGACCACCGACCAGCCGCCGACGGCCGGTACGCCGGTGACCCTCGACGGACGGGCGGTGGGTTTCGTCGGCACCGCCGTGCTGCACCACGAACTGGGTCAGGTCGCCCTCGCCGTCCTGAAGCGGAACGTCCCGGACGACGCCGCTCTGATGATCGGCGAGACCGCGGCGGCGATCGACCCGTCCTGACCGGCACGTCTAGGATCGCCGGCATGACGACAGGGACGTTGATCACGGTGGCCCCGACGGGCGCGGAGTCGGCCAAGGCGGAGGTGCCGGCACTGCCGGTGACCCTGGACGAGCTGCTGCGTACCGCCAAGGAGTGCGAGGCGCTCGGCGCCGCCGTGATCCACGTCCACATCCGCGACGACGAGGCCCGGCCGACCCTCGACCCGGCCCGCCTGGCCGAGACGGTGGCGGCGCTGCGCGAGAACACCGACCTGATCGTGCAGCTCTCGTCCGGCGGCGCGGTGACCGACCCGGAGGCGTCCCGGCTCGCCGTGCTCGACGCCCGTCCCGACATGGCCTCCTGCACGATGGGCACGGTCAACTTCGGCGATGACGTCTTCCTCAACCGCTGGGAGTTCATCGTCGACCTGCACACCCGCATGCAGGAGCGCGGGATCGTGCCGGAGTACGAGATCTTCGACCTCGGTCACCTCTCCGCGTTGCAGCGGCTGCTCGGCAAGTACGGGCTGCCGGCGGGCGGGCACGTGCACGTCGACTTCGTCATGGGGGTGCCGGGCGGCATGCCGGGCACCACCGAGACGCTCGTCGCCGCCCACCGGATGCTGCGGGACCTGCCCGAGGGCACCACGTTCTCGGCCACCGGCATCGGCCGCAGCACCATTCCGGTGCTGCTGGCCTCGCTCTCGACGGGCGGGCACCTGCGGGTCGGCATGGAGGACACGGTGACGTACGCCAAGGGCCGCCCGGTCGAGTCCAACATGCAGTTGGTCGCCCGCGCGGTCGGCTTCGCCCAACTCGCCCAGCGGCCGCCGCTGAGCACCACCGAGGCTCGCGCGCTGCTCGGGCTGTAAGGCCACGGGCTTCCCCCGCCCCTGTCACCCGCGCGGTTGACGACCTGGCCACCCCGCCGACGGGCGGCCCGATCTCCTGGGTACCGTCCAGCACGTGGGAAAGACGTACGAGGGCGGCGTGCCGCTCGCCGAGGTGGTCCGGTCCGGGTTCGTGGAGGGCGGACACCGCGGCTCGGTGGTGGTGCTGGACGCAACCGGGGCGCCGCTGGCCGAAGCCGGGGACGTGACCGCGCCGATCTTTCCGCGCTCGGCCAGCAAGCCGATGCAGACGATCGGGATGCTCCGCGCCGGCCTTCCGCTCAGCGACCCGGCCGACCTGGCGTTGGTCTCGGCGAGCCACGCGGGGGAGGACTTCCACCTGGCCCGGGTCGGCGCGCTGCTCGACCGGGCCGGGCTGGACGCCTCCGCGCTGCACTGCCCGCCCGACCTGCCGGCGGGCGTGGCGGCCCGGGAGGCGGTGCTACGTGCCGGGGGTGGACCGAGTCGGGTGCAGATGAACTGCTCCGGCAAGCACAGCGGGATGCTGCTGACCTGCGAGGCCGCCGGATGGCCCCGGGACGGCTACTGGCGGCCCGAGCACCCGTTGCAGCAGGCGCTGCGAGCGGCCGTCGAGGAGTTCACCGGCGAGCCGGCGGCGGCGGTGGGCGTGGACGGCTGCGGCGCACCGGTGCTCGCGGTGTCGCTGACCGGCCTGGCCGGGGCGTACCTCCGGCTCGTCGACGCCGAGCCCGGCTCGGCGCCGCGCCGGGTGGCCGACGCGATGCGGGCCCACCCGGAGATCGTGGGCGGCACCCAGGCCGACGACACCCGGCTGATGCGCGGGGTTCCGGGCCTCCTGGCCAAGATCGGCGCCGAGGGTGTGTTCGCGGTTGGACTGCCGGGCGTCGGCGCGGTGGCCCTCAAGATCGACGACGGGGCCGACCGGGCGCGCATGCCGGTGCTGGTCTCGGCGCTGCGGCGGCTCGGCGTGGACGCTCCCGTGCTGACCGAGTACGCCGAGGCGCCCCTGTTCGGCGGCGGCCTCCCAGTCGGCGCAATCCGCCCCCTCTGGTAACCCCCACCCCACCCCACCCCACCCGCCTTCACCCGCCTTCACCCGTCATCGCCCACCCACCCCGCCTTCGCCCCGTTGATCATGAAGTTATTGCCACCCGCGTCGGCGTGTCGTGGCATTAACTTCATGATCAACGAAGTGAGTGGGGGTGGGGTGGGGGTGGGGGTTAGGGCAGGAAGTTCAGGAGGGCGGTGGTGACCGGTTCTGGACGCTCCAGGGGGAGCAGGTGCGCGGCGTCTGGGACGTCCGGCAGTCGTACCGCGTTCGGGACCTCGGCGGCGATCCGGTCGGCGAGGTGGCGGATGTCTGGGACGTCCGCCGCGCCGGCGGTGACCAGGACGGGGATCTTCAGCTCGTCGAGACGGCCGATCGCCGGTGGCGTCAGCTCTCCCACCTCGACCGCGCCGAGCGCGAACTCGGCGGCCAGGGCGCGCTGGTCCATCTCCTGCGCGAACGCCAGCAGTTCGAGGTCGACGTCGGCCGGCTGACGCGCCGGGCCGACCACCCAGAAGCGCACCTCGCCGGCCGCGCCCGCCACGAAGTCGTCCGGGTCGACCTCGCCGACCAGCTCGTCCCAGAGATCGTTGGCCTCGTCGGACCACTCGTTGCCGGAGACCGCCGTGTCGAACAGGGCGAGCGCGCTCACCCGGTCCGGATGGGCCAGTGCGGTGTCGACGGCGACCGACCCGCCGAAGGAGCAGCCGACCAGGGCGGCCTGTGGCAGGTTGAGGGCGTCCAGCAGGCCGGCCACGTCGTCGTGGTGTGCGAACGGCGTCGGCGGCAGCTCGGAGTCGCCGTACCCGCGCAGGTCCGGGACGATCACCCGGTGCCGGGCGGCGAGCGCGGGTACGACGCCCCGCCACATGCGCCGGTCCGCGATGCCGGCGTGCAGCAGGACGACGGGCGAACCGCTGCCGGCCTCGTCGTACGCGAGAACTGCTCCATTGACTGTGATCTTGTGCACCAACGGACCGTACGGACCGGTTGGGGTGGGGCGCAAACGGGACGTTGAGACCTTGCTAACTCTGGCTAGCGTTTTGCTTGCAGGAGTTAGCGGATCCGATTAGCGTCGGCACCATGGCGACACCAAAGGACCTCCCCGACGTCGGCGGGTTCATCCGCGATCTGCGCCGTAACGCCAAGATCTCGCTGCGCCAGCTTGCCGAGCAGGCGGGGGTCAGCAACCCGTACCTGAGCCAGATCGAGCGCGGCCTACGCCGGCCGAGCGCCGAGGTGCTCCAGCAGCTGGCCAGCGCGCTGCGGGTGTCGACCCCGGCCATGTACCTGCGGGCCGGGCTGCTCGACGACAAGGAGGGCCACGGCGTGCTCGCCGCCATCGCGGTGGACCCCGACCTGACGATGGCCCAGAAGCAGTCGCTCAGCCAAATCTACGAGACCTTCCGCCGGGAGAACGCCCGGCTGTCCGAGGCCCAGGCCGCAGCCGGGGCGACCACCCCGACCGATGTCGCCGACGAGCCCGCCGACGTGGCCAACCTGGCCGCGACCGGCCCCACCACCGAGGGCGGCACCCCGACCGAGGCCGTGCTCGAGTCGGTCGCCGTGACCGAGGCGGGCCCCGCACCCGCCCCGAGCAGCACCCCCCGAGAGAACGCCCCGAGCGGCACCCCCGAGAAGAAGAAGGCCGCCGAGACGGCCGAGGAGGAGACGTCATGACCGAGCCGAAGACCAATCGCATCCCCGCTCCCATCTACGCCGCCGCCGGTGCGGCCGAGCTGGCCATCGAGCAGCTCCGCAAGCTGCCCATGGCCGTCGGTGTGCACGGCACCCGGGTCGTCGCCGATCTGGGCGGCCGGGCGGTGCTGACGGGCTTCGAGCTGCGTCAGAAGGCCACCGAGACGCTGCGTACGGCCACCGAGACCGCCGGCACCCTGCGCGACCGCGCACAGGCCGAGCTGGACCTGGCCAAGCTGCGCGAGTCGGCCGACCTGGCCAAGCTTCGCGAGGTCGCCGACATCGAGAAGTTGCGCGCCGCCGCCACCCGCAACGCGGCCGTGGTGGTCACCGCTGCCCAGGCGGCCCAGGAGCGGGCGTTCGCGGCGTACGGCGCGCTGGTGGCTCGCGGCGAGCGGGTCGTCGGCGCCGGCGTTCTGGAGGCCGCCGAGACGGTCAACGCGGACATCGAGGCCACCGAGGCGACGACCGCGACGGCCCAGACCGCGACCACGACCGCCACGACCGCCACCACGGCCACGGCCACAGCCGAGACCGCGACGACGGCGCAGGCGACGCCCGCCCCGGCGGAGGTGCCGAGCCCGGCCGAGGTCGCCGAGATCGCGGAGGCCAAGCCGGCCGCCGTCAAGAAGGCCACCCGGGCGAAGGCCGCGAAGCCGGCCGAGACCCCGTCGGCAAAGCTGCCCTCGGCCACCAAGCGGACCCGCCCGGCGGCCGAGTAGTTCACACCTGTCGGCGATCCCGACGGCGTCCTTGTCGGACGTAGTCGGGGTCGTCGACATAAACTTGCCGGCATGGCCACCGCCGCGCCGATCTTCGCGTTCGAAGTCCGTTACGTGATCGAGCTGATTCTGCTCGTCTTCGCGTTGATCATTCAGGGTGTCGCGCTGGTGCATGCCATCACGCAGCGGTCCGACGCCTTCGCCGCCATCGGGACGCTGCCCAAGGGCGGCTGGATCGCGATCCTCGCGGTCTGCCTCGTCCTGATCCTGCTCAGCCGCGGTCCGATCAGCCTCTTCGGACTGATCGGCATCGCCGCCGCGCTCATCTACCTGCTCGACGTGCGGGTCGGTCTCCGCGACCTGAGTGACGGCAACGGCAAAGGGTTCTGGTGAGGGGTTTCCGCTGGCCTCCTCCACCGGACAGCGGCCCCCGCACCTTCGGTCCGGGCCCGGGCGGGCCGCGCACCGGCCGTCCGGCGATCCCCGATCCGGAGACCGAGCTCGTCGACACGCCGCACGGCGTGCAGTTGGAACGCCTGGTCACCGGCGTCGGTGACCCGGTCACCGTCTTCGCGCACGGGCTGGGCAACGGGATCGCCACCACGCGACCCTTCGGCAGTGGGGTGGCCGGTCGGCGGCTGTTCTTCCAGTTCCGGGGGCACGGTCGTTCGGAAGCGCCGCCCGGCTCGTGGACCTACCTCGACCTCGCCCGTGACCTGCGGGCGATCGCGGATCTCGGCGGCGCCAGCCGGGCGTTCGGGGCGAGCCTCGGCGCGGGGGCGCTCTGCCGCCTGCTCGCTGAGAGTCCGGAGCGCTTCGAGAAGCTGGTGTTCTTCCTACCGGCGGCGCTCGACCAGCCGCGTGGTCCGGCCGCCTGGGACCGCGTCGGCGCCCTGGTGGATGCCGTGGCCAGCGGTGACGCGGGGGCCGTCGCGGACGTCGTCTCGCTGGAGCTGCCGGCGGCGGTGCGCAACACGCCGGCCGGCTGGGCGTACCTGCGGCAGCGGCTGGACCAGTTGCTCCGCGACGGCCTGAACGAGGGCCTGGCCACCCTGGCGGGGCAGGTGCCGCTGGACGACGCCGGTGTGCTGTCGGCGGTCACCGCGCCGGCCCTGGTGATCGGGTGCGCGGGCGACGACCTGCACCCGGTCGAGGTCGCCGAGCAACTCGCGGCCGCGTTGCCCCGGGCCACCCTGCACGTGTACGACCGTCCCGGGTTCCTCTGGTCGGAACGCGCCGACCTGCGGGGGCGCATCTCCGGCTTCCTCAACGGGTAACGTGCCCTGTCATGGGCGTCACACAGCACGGCCGGACGCAACGGCTGGATCTCGCCGACCCGACCCTGCGCGAGTGGACCTGCACGGTTCTGCACGCCGACCCGGAGCAGGGCATCGTGCTCGACCGTTCGGCGTTCTACCCGGGTGGTGGTGGCCAACCGCCGGATCACGGCGTGCTGCTCTGGCAGGGCGTGCAGACCCGGATCGTCGGCACGCGAAAGGGCGACGACCCGTACCTGGTCCCCGCCGAGGGTGACCCGTTGCCGCCGGTCGGCACCGAGGTCGTCGGCGCGGTGGAGGACGAGCGCCGGACCCGTCTGATGCGTACCCATTCGGGGTTGCACGTGCTCTGCGGGGTGGTGTTCCGCGACTTCGGTGCGCTGGTCACCGGCAACTCGATGGAACCGGGCGAGGCTCGGATGGACTTCAACCTCCCCGAGGTGCCGCCGGACTTCAAGAGCCGCATCGAGGAGCTGGTCAACGCCGAGGTGGCTGCCGACCGCTCGGTCGCTACCCGGGTGCTGCCGCGTACCGAGGCGTTGGCTCTGCCGGACATCATCCGTACCCAGTCCAACCTCATCCCGCCGGACGAGCAGGAGGTGCGGATCGTCGACATCGTCGGTCTGGACGTCCAGGCGGACGGCGGCACCCACGTCGCGTCCACCGCCCAGATCGGCAAGGTGCAGGTGGTCAAGGTGGAGAGCAAGGGTCGGGCCAACCGGAGGGTCCGCGTCCGGCTGGTGGA
This sequence comes from Micromonospora sp. DT44, assembly GCF_049841635.1. Lineage (NCBI taxonomy): Bacteria > Bacillati > Actinomycetota > Actinomycetes > Micromonosporales > Micromonosporaceae > Micromonospora > Micromonospora sp. DT44. The sequence goes on from NZ_JBNCKS010000013.1 coordinate 77,972, forward strand.
TTGACGAATCCGGACGGCGGCTGTCAGGTATCGCTGGCAGCCTCGCAGGCATGACACCACCGCTCGCAGGAAAGATCGCGCTCGTCGCCGGTGCCACGCGGGGCGCCGGACGACAGATCGCGGTCCAGTTGGGCGCCGCCGGCGCCACCGTGTACGCCACCGGTCGCAGCAGCCGCGCCGGCCGTTCGGAGATGGACCGGCCGGAGACCATCGAGGAGACCGCCGAACTGGTCACCACGGCCGGCGGCACCGGCATCGCCGTGCAGGTCGACCATCTGGTGCCGGAGCAGGTCCGCGACCTGGTCGCCCGGATCGACGCCGAGCAGGGCGGCCTCGACGTGCTGGTCAACGACATCTGGGGCGGCGACCCGCTGGTCACCTGGGACAAGCCGGTCTGGGAGCAGCCTCTCGACAAGGGGTTCCGCACCCTGCGGCTGGCCATCGACACGCACATCATCACCAGCCACTTCGCTCTGCCGCTGCTGATCCGTAAGCCCGGTGGCCTGGTCGTCGAGATCGGTGACGGCACCAAGGCGTACAACGACGGGAACTACCGCCTCTCGGTCTTCTACGACCTGGCCAAGACCTCGGTCAACCGGCTCGCCTTCAGTCAGGCGCACGAGCTGAAACCGCACGGCGGCACGGCCGTCGCGCTCACCCCCGGCTGGATCCGCTCCGAGGCGATGCTGGAGCACTTCGGGGTCACCGAGGAGACCTGGCGCGACGGCGCCGCCACCGACCCGCACTTCCTCATCTCCGAGACGCCCGCCTTCGTGGGCCGCGCGGTGGCCGCGCTCGCCGCCGACGAGGACAAGGCCCGCTGGAGCGGCCAGTCCGTCGACGCGGGCATGCTGTCCAAGGTGTACGGCTTCACCGACGTCGACGGCAGCCAGCCGGAGGCCATCCGGTACATCGTCGAGGTGGTCGGCGCGGGCAAGCCGGCCGACGTCACCGGGTACCGCTGACGCCGTCGGCCACCGCCGGGCCGTCGTAGCGTGCGGCGGCCCGGCGTGCCGCGTCCGCCATGCGTCCGCGCAGCTCCGGCGGGTCGAGCGCCTCGACCTCCGGGCCCAGCGCCAGCAACTGGGCGTACGCGACGTCGACCGTCTCCACCGGCAGCCGCGCCACCACCCAGCCCTGCCCGTCCGGTTCGCTGATGGTGGTGACGACCTCGTCGTACACCTCGGGGGCGTCGACCACGTGCCGGAGCTGGCGCAGGCCGGCGGGGCTCAGCCGGACGGTGACCTCGGCCCGCAGTATGGTCCGCAGGAACGACCCGGCCTGCTCCCGCCAGTGCCCGGCCAGGTCGAAGCCCTCGTTGCGCGCGAACCGCTCGTCGTCCACCTCGACGCCGGTCACCCGGTCCACCCGGTAGGTGCGCATGTCGTCGCCGACCCGACCGACCAGATACCAGGTCGCGTTCTTGAGCACGAGCCCGTACGGCTGAAGGTGCCGGGTCACCTCGTCGCCGCCCCGCCGGTAGCGCAGCCGTACCAACCGATCGCCCCAGACAGCCCGTGCCAGCTCGGTGAGCCAGGGCGGTGGCGGCGTCTCCTGGAACCAACCCGGAACGTCCAGGTGGAACCGCTGACCTGTGCGTACGGGCGCGTCGCGCAGGGCCGGTGGCAGTGCGGCGAGCACCTTCAACTCGGCGGCGGCGACCGCGTCGGCCAGACCCATGTCGCCGGCCGGTCCGGGCAGACCGGCCAGGAACAGCGCCTCCGCCTCGTCACGGTTCAGCCCGGTCAGCCGGGTCCGGTAGCCACCGAGCAGCCGGTACCCGCCGGCCCGGCCCCGGTCCGCGTAGACCGGAACACCGGCGGCGGACAGCGCCAACACGTCCCGGTAGACGGTCCGCTCGGAGACCTCCAGCTCGTGTGCCAGCTCGCCGGCCGTCATCGAACCGCGCGCCTGCAACAACAGCAGCAACGAGATCAGTCGGGAGGCGCGCACCCGCCCATCCTGCCTCCTGCCGCTCGCCGTCCGGCGGATTCGATCACCGGTCGTTAGGCTGCTCGATCGTGGACGCCAGCAGAATCGCCAGCCCGGTCACCGGGGCCGTCGGACGCTTCCTCCTCGGGGTGCGGCTGCTCCTGCGCGGACTGGGCCTCTACGTGCGCAGCCCGAAGCTCATGCTGCTCGGTATCGTGCCGGCGCTGATCTCCGGCGTGCTCTTCGTGGCCGCGTACGCCACCCTCGTCTACTTCGTGGACGACCTCGCCGCCCTGGTCACCCCGTTCGCCGACGACTGGTCGAGCACCGGCCGCAGCCTGGTCCGGGTGATCGCCGGCCTGGCCTTCCTGGGGATCGGCGGTCTGCTCGCGGTGATCAGCTTCACGGCGGTCACCCTGGTCATCGGCGACCCGTTCTACGAGAAGATCTCCGAGAAGGTGGAGGAGCGCCTCGGCGGCACCTCGGACGCCGTGGACGTGCCGTTCTGGTCGTCGCTGCGCCGCAGCACCGCCGACTCCGTACGCCTGGTGGCCCTCACCGCCCTCGTCGGCATCCCGCTCTTCCTCGCCGGCTTCATCCCGGTGGTGGGCCAGACGGTCGTGCCGGTGATCGGGGCGGCCGTGGGTGGCTGGTTCCTCGCGGTCGAGCTGGTCGGAGCGCCGTTCTACCGACGCGGCATGCGGCTGCCGCAGCGCCGGACGATCCTCAAGGCGGACCGGCCCACGGCGCTCGGTTTCGGAGTCGCGGTCTTCCTGTGCTTCCTCATCCCGCTCGGCGCGGTGCTGGTCATGCCGGCCGCCGTCGCCGGCGCGACCCTGCTGGCCCGCCGCTCGTTGGGCCAGTCGATCGAGGAGAACTGACGTGGAGATCACCCTGATCCAGGGCGACATCACCGAGCAGCGGGTCGACGCCATCGTGAACGCCGCGAACTCGTCCCTGCTCGGCGGCGGTGGAGTGGACGGCGCGATCCACCGACGCGGCGGCCCCGCCATCCTGGCCGACTGCCGGGCGCTGCGCGCGTCCAAGTACGGCAAGGGGCTGCGCACCGGGCAGGCGGTGGCGACCACCGCCGGGAACCTGCCGGCCCGCTGGGTCATCCACACGGTCGGCCCGGTCTTCTCGGCCGCCGAGGACCGGTCGGGGCTGCTGCGCGACTGCTACGCCAACAGCCTGCGGGTGGCTGACGAGCTGGGCGCGTCCACGGTGGCGTTCCCGCTGATCTCCGCCGGGATCTACGGCTGGCCGGTCGACGACGCGGTCCGCCAGGCGCTGACGGTGCTCCGCTCGGCCACGCCCGCCACCGTCACGGAGGCCCGCCTGGTGCTCTTCGGCGCGGACACCCACGCGACCGCCCGCGACGTCTTCGAGGCGGCGTGAGCCTCATGCCTTGATCACTTGATGCTGACCAGTTGGAAATCCCCTCTGGGAACTGGTCACCATCAAGTGATCACCGCGAGCCAGTCGGAGTCGCGTCAGGTGAGGTCGGCCAGGCAGGTCCACTGCGACGCCACCGGGCGGTAGCCCAGCCGGGCGTTGATCGCCAGCATCGGCGCGTTCGACTCGTCGTTCGAGGTGTACGCGATCCGTACGCCGGCCTCCGCGGCCCGGTGCAGCGCCGCCGTCTTGGCCAGCCGGGCAAGCCCTCGACCCCGGTACGCCGGGATGGAGCAGGTGTAGTCCGACCACATCCGCTCACCGTCCCGCTTGACCAGGCTGAACGCGGCGACCTCGCCGTCGACTTCGGCGGCGGTGCTGGCCGTCTTGTCCAATCCGATGTTGTCCCACACGTCGTACCGCCAGCTCTCGAAGCTGACCGCGTCGACGGGCACGTCACCGGGTTCGTCGACGGCCGAGGCGACGTCGGCCTCGTAGAGCAGGTTCGGGTCCATCTCGGCGATCGGACGTAGCCGTACGCCCGGAGGCGGCTCGGGCAGCGCGGGCGGTGGGGTCAGGTCCAGCGCCGAGTAGCGCACCTCGCGGCTGGGCGTGAACCCGTGCCGGTGGGCGAACGGCAGCGAGTCCGGCGTGGCCGTGGCGCGGACGCGGCGCACCCCGAGAGGACGGAGGTGGTCGGTCGCGGCGGTCAGCAGCGCGGTCCCGATTCCCCTGCGACGATGCTCCGGGTGTACGTGCAGCGTGCTGACGTCGCCGAAGCCCTCCACCGAGGTCGAGGTGTTGGGCTCGGCGGACGTCCAGCCGACCACCTGGCCGTCGACCTCGGCCACGAACGCGATCCAGCCCTCGACCGGCGGCGGTTCGGCGATCATCTTGCGGGTCGACTCGACGCCGCGCACCAGGTACGGGTGGACGATCGCCCGGAGCGCCACCACGGCAGCGGCGTCGTCCGGCTGAGCTGGGCGGATGCGCATGTCAGGCCCCCGTCCGTACGGCGGCGACGGCCTCGACCTCGACGAGCTGGTCGGTGTAGCCGAGCACGGCCACACCGAGCAGCGTGCTGGGCGGATCGTGGTCGCCGAAGGAGTCCCGGACCACCTCCCAGACGGTCACCAGGTCGGCCTGTCGCGACGAGGCCACGTACACGGTGTTCTTGACGACGTCGGTGAGTCGCGCGCCGGCCGCGCCGAGGGAGGTCTCCAGGTTCGTCATCACCTGCCGGGCCTGCGCGGCGTGGTCGCCCGGCGCGACGGTACGACCCTCGGTGTCGAGCGGGCACGCGCCGGCCGTGAACACCAGGCGGGCGGGCGGTTCGACGGTGGCCGCGTACGCGTACTCGGCGACGTCGGAGAGAGCGGGCACGTGCAGCAGCGCGACAGGATCCGGCATGCCGGCGAGGCTAACGACGATCGCCCGCCGCAGCGACGGATTAACCGGCCCCTGCCCCGTGCCCGGGATCGGTAGGGTGCAGCGCGGCGAGATCGAATGGCGTCCTGGAGGCTGGTATGACCGAGGCGTACGACGACTGCCGGCTCTTCGTGGACGGTATCGGGCCGGCCGAGGAGGCCGCAGCGCGATTGACGGGCTCTCGGGGCTATCAGCGGGACAACCGGTCGTTGCGGGTGACGGACGGGGTCTGGGCCGACGTTCGGAAGAACAAGTCCATTCCCTGGAACGCGGAGGCGGATCTGATCGCCCAAGCGCCGGCGTTCCTGACCTGGCCCGTGACCGTCGAGGTGCACCGGGACGCGGGGGTCGACGACCAGACGATGCTCGACGCGGTCCGACGGCTGGTCGCCGATCTGCGAGCGGTCGGCGCAGAGGTGGTCGTCGCGGCGGACTTCGAGGAGGAGTTGTGACAGGTCACAACTTCAGGGAAGTAGTGGCCTCCCGGCGCTGGGAGGCAGCAACAACACTGAAGTTGCGCGGATCTTGAAACGCGGATCTTGAGAGCGCGGCGGTCACGCCGAGGCGCGGACGACCAGCTCGGTGTCGAGCATGACGGCCGGTTCGATCGCCTCGCCGGCCGCTAGTCGGAGCAGTTGCCGGGTCATGCGTCGACCGAGTTCGACGATCGGCTGGCGGACGGTGGTCAGCGGCGGCTCGGTGTACGCGGCGGTCTCGATGTCGTCGAAGCCGACCACCGCCACGTCCTCGGGCACGCGCCGGCCGGCCGCACGCAGCGTTCGCAGGGCGGCGTGCGCCATCAGGTCGGAGGCGGCGAACACCCCGTCCAGGTCGGGGTGGTCGTCGAGGAGCTGGTGCATCGCCGCCGCGCCGGACTCCCGGGTGAAGTCGCCGACGGCGACCAGCTCGGGTAGCCCGGCGGCGGCGACGGCGTCCCGGTAGCCGTTCAGCCGCTCGATACCGGCGACCATGTCGGGTGGGCCGGCGATGGTGGCGATCCGCCGCCGACCGCTGTCGATCATGTGCCGGACGGCGGCGGTGACGCCGCCGACGTGGTCCACGTCCACGTACGGCACGGGTACGTCGCCGAGCGGCCGGCCGCTGACCACCACCGGGATGCCGAGGCGGGCCAGCGTGCCGGGCAGCGGGTCGGCGCCGTGCAGCGAGGCGAAGAGCACCCCGTCGACGTGGCGGCCGGTCGTGTACCGCTCGACCCGCTGGTGCCCGGCCGGTGAGCCGGCCAGCATCAGCACCAACTGCTTGTCGGCGGCCTCCAACTCCTGACTCACGCCCCGGATGATGCCGGGGAAGACCTGGTCGTCGGAGAAGACCCGGGTGGCCGCCTCCGGCATGACCAGGGCGATCGAGTCGGTGCGCTGGGTGACGAGGCTGCGGGCGGCGAGGTTGGGCACGTACCCCAACTCGGCGACCGCCCGCTTGACGGCCTCCCGGATCGGCTCGGCGACGGTGGTGGAGCCGTTGACCACCCGGGAGACGGTGGCCCTGGACACCCCGGCTCGTGCCGCCACCGCCTCCAACGTCGGCCGGTGCGCCGTCGTCATCGTGACTGTCCCCCGCTCGTCACAGCCCGTTCCGGGAGATCACCTCCTGGTACCACCGGGCGCTGGCCTTCGGTGTGCGCCGCTGGGTCAGGTAGTCGACGTGCACGATCCCGAACCGCTTGCGGTAACCCTCCGCCCACTCGAAGTTGTCCAACAATGACCATACGAGATACCCGCGCAGATCAACGCCCCGGGAGATCGCCTCGTGGGCGGCCCGCAGGTGCCCGTCGAGGTAGGCGATCCGGTCGTTGTCGATCACCTGCCCCAGTCCTTCGGACGACTCGGTGCCCGCCTTGTCGGGGAACGCCGCGCCGTTCTCGGTGATCAGCAGCGGCACACCCGGGTAGTCGGCGGCGATCCGTTCCAGCAGCCTCGTCAGCCCGGCCGGCTCGATCATCCAGCCCATGTCGGTGAGGGGTCCGCTCGGCGGCAGGAAGTGCACGGCGCCCTCGGTGCCCGGGTACGCGCCGTTACCGTCGCCGTCCGGGCGCCCCGCCACGTAGGTGGGCGCGTAGTAGTTGAGCCCGAGCAGGTCGATCGGGGCGGCGATCAGCTTCTCGTCGCCGTCGTGGATGAACGTCGGTTCGACGATGCGCGCCACGTGCTCGCGTACGTCGTCGGGGTAGCCGCCGGTCAGCAGCGGGTCCAGGAAGATCCGGTTGTGCAGGCCGTCGACCAGACGGACGGCGGCGGCGTCGGCGGCGCTCTGCGGGTCGGCCGGTCGTACATCTGCCGGGTTGATGGTGATGCCAACGCTGCGCGCGCCGGCCGCGCGCAGCGCCCGCGCCGCCAGGCCGTGCGCCAGGAGCAGATGGTGTACGGCGGTGAAGGCCGCCGCCCCGTCCCGCTCACCCGGGGCGTGCACGCCGTTGCCGTACCCGAGGTAGGCCGAGCACCACGGCTCGTTGAGGGTGGTCCAGGTGTCGATCCGGTCGCCGAGGCGGGCGTGGACGGCGGTGGCATAGGTGGCGAAGTGCTCGGCGGTCTCCCGGTTGGTCCAGCCGCCCCGGTCCTCGAGGCTCTGCGGCAGGTCCCAGTGGTACAGGGTGACGATCGGGTCGATGCCCCGGGCGAGCAGCGTGTCGGTGAGGCGGTCGTAGAAGTCCAGTCCGCGCGGGTTGACGGGACCGCTGCCGTCGGGCTGGATCCGGGGCCAGGCGACCGAGAACCGGTACGCCGCCAGGCCCAGCTCGGCCATCAGCGCCACGTCGTCGGCGTACCGGTGGTAGTGGTCGCAGGCGACGTCGCCGGTGTGGCCCTGGTAGACCTTTCCCGTCGTACGACAGAAGGTGTCCCAGATGGACGGACCGCGACCGTCGTCGCGGGCCGCGCCCTCGATCTGGTACGCGGCGGTGGCTGCTCCCCAGAGGAAGTGTTCGGGAAATCGGATCTCGTTCACGCCTTGACCGCACCTTCCATGATCCCGCCGATGATCTGGCGACCGAACAGCACGAAGACCAGCAACAGGGGCAGCGTCGCGATGGCCGTGCCGGTGAACACCTGTGACATGTCCTGGTAGTACCCGTCGGACAGCGCCCGCAGGGAGAGCTGAACGGTCGGATTGGCCGGGTCGTTCAACACAGCGTACGGCCACAGGAAGTCGTTCCAGGTGGTCATGAACGTGAGTAGCCCGAGCACGGCGGCGGCCGGGCGCAACGCCGGCAGCACGACGTGGAACCAGATGCGCGCGGTGCCGCAGCCGTCCATCCGGGCGGCCTCGATCAGCTCGTCGCTGATGGCTTGGCCGGCGTACTGCCGCATCATGAACACCCCGAACCCGGTGACCAGCACGGGAACGATCACCGCGGGCAGCCGGTCGTTCCACTGCAACTTCGTCATGAGCAGGTAGAGCGGGATCACGCCGAGCTGCGTCGGCACCATCATGGTCGCGATGATCACCAACAGCAGCGCGTTGCGGCCCCGGAAGCGCAGCTTCGCGAAGGCGAACCCGGCCAGGCTGGAGAAGAACACCACCGAGACGGTGACCGTGGTCGCCACGATCACCGAGTTGATCAGGCCGGTCAGGAAGTACGCGTCGGTGTTGTCGAACAGCCGGGCGATGTTGGCGCCCAGGTTGTTGCCCGGCGTGATCGGGGGCGGCAGTTGGCCCATCGCGTCGCTGGTACGGCTGGCGACGACGAACATCCACCAGATCGGGAAGATCGACAGGACGGCGGCGCCGACCAGGGCGAAGTAGGTGAGCGGGCTGGCCCGCCAGAGCCGGCTCATCGGGTTCCCTTCCTGCCGGGTCCGGCTGAGCCGCCTCTGCCGGGTCCGGCTGGGCTGCTTCTGCCCGCGCTGGACGAGCCGCCGAGGCGGCGCAGGACCAGCACGTTGACGGCCGCGACGAGGGCGATGAGCGCGAAGAGCAGCCACGCCACCGCCGATCCGTACCCGAAGTTGTAGTGCGGCGCGAAGGCGTTCTCGAACATGTACATGGTCAGGGTCTGCGACTCGCGTAGTGGTCCGCCGCGGATCGGGTTAGTCCCCGAGTGGAACATCCGGGGCTCGGTGAAGAGCTGAAGACCGCCGATGGTGGCGATGATGGTGCAGAAGATGATCGTCGGCTTGAGCAGCGGCACGGTGACCGACCAGAACTGTCGGGCCCGGCTCGCGCCGTCGATCGCCGCCGCCTCGTAGAGGTCGCGGGGGATGGCCTGCATCGCGGCCAGGAGAATCAGCGCGTTGTAGCCGGTCCACCGCCAGTCGACCATGGCGGAGATCGCGACCCAGGAGGCGATCCGGTTTGACTTCCACCCGATCGGATCCAGCCCGATGAGGTCGAGCAGCCAGTTGACCATGCCGAACTCGCGGCCGAAGAGCACCCCGAAGACGATCGCCACGGCGGCCGTGGAGGTCACGTTGGGGACGAGCACCGCCATCCGCCAGCCCGTACGCCCCCGCAGGCCCCGGTTCAGCAGGTTGGCCAACCAGAGCGCGGCGAGCAACTGCGGCACGGTCGAGATCACGAAGATGCCGAGCGTGTTGACCAGCGCGTGCCAGAAGTCCACGTCGGCGAGCAGCCGGGTGTAGTTCTCCGCGCCCACGAACGGATGGTCGGTGCCGAGCAGGTCCCAGTCGTGCAGCGAGACCCAGAAGGTGTACGCCAGCGGGTAGACCCCGAACACCGCGAAGAGCAGGAAGAACGGGGCGATGTAGAGGTACGGCGAGTAGCGGGTGTCGAGGTGGCTGAGCCGACCCGACGTTCGGCGGTGGGGTCCGGCCGCGGGTGCGACCGGTGGGCGGGCGTCGAGCTGGACGGTCATGCCCGGAAACTCCTTTCCGTCGTGCGGGCGGGAACCGGGGTCCGGCGCCCGCCCGTACGCTGGCTCGGGCTACTTGGCGGCGGCCTTCTTCGCGTTGGTCACCGCGTCCGTCCAGCCCTGCGCGGGGCTGCGCTGGCCCAGCTCCACGGTGCGTACGGCGTTCTCCACCTCGGTACGCACGGCCTGGTTCTTGGGACCCATGTAGACCGGCTTCAGGCTCTTCGCGCCGGTGCCGAAGATGGACCCGACGGGCGCGTCGGAGAAGTACGCGTTCGTCGACTGGGCGATCGCCGGGTCGTCGAGCGCCTGCGGCGACGACGGCAGCGGCCCCTTGGCCTTGAACGCGCCGATCTGGCCCTTGGCGCTGGTCAGGAACTTGGCCAGCTCGATGGCCTCGGCCTGGTGCTTGCTCTGCTTCGGTACGGCGAGGTGCGACCCACCCCAGTTGCCGCCGTTGCCGGGCACCCGGGCGATGTCCCACTTGCCCTTGGCGGCCGGGCCGGCGTTGCCCTCGATGACCCCGGTCATCCAAGCCGGGCAGGCGATCGTGGCGAACTTCGTCTGCTTGAAGGCGGACACCCACTCCTCGGACCACGAGCCGTACTTGCCGGAGAGACCCGAGTCGATGATGTCCATCGTGGTGTCCCAGGCTTGCCGTACGGCCGGGTTGCTGTCGACCACGACGGTGCCGCTGGTGTCGTAGTAGCTGTAGCCGCTGCTGTTGCCGGCGGTCTGCAACAGGATCGTGTTGAAGGTGTTGGTGGCCGCGTCGAGGAAGGACGCCCCGGTCTTGGCCGCGACGAACTTCTCCCCGGTGGCGATGTAGTCCTGCCACGTGGGCCAGAGTTTCGACACCTCGTCCCGCTCGGTGGGCAGGCCGGCCTTCTCGAAGAGGTCCTTGCGGTAGCACATGGCGATGCCGCCGACGTCGGTGCCGAGGCCGATGAGCTGCTTGCCGTCGGCGGTCAGGCCGGCGTTCCACTTCCACTCCAGGAAGTTGCCCTTGAGATCGGCGGCGCCGTGGTCGAGCAGGTTGACGAAGTTGTTCGGATTCGCCTTGTACTCGACGAGCAGACCCTCTTCGATGGCCACGATGTCGCCGGCGCCCCGGCCGGCGGCGAGCCACTGGGTCAGCTTCGGTGAGTACTCGTCGAGGTTGCTGCCGGTGCCCCGCTCGACGATCTTCACGTCGGGGTGCGCGGCCATGTACTCCTGGTAGAGCTGGTCGTAGCCGAACTGGCCGAAGACGTCGACGGTCAGCGTGACCGGCCCGTCCGCCTCAGCGTCGTCACCGCCGCCGCAGCCGGCGGTGACGAGCAGGGCGGCTGTTGCGGCGAGGGCCACCGCGGCGAGGCGGCGGCGCGGAAGGACAGCCATCGTATGGACCTCTCTCAGGGTGATGAGGTGGTGGTAGAAGACCAAGAGAGCGCTCTCACGCAAGGGTGGTTGCTCTACCGCACCGTGTCAAGAGAGCGCTCTCCCGAATCTGTCCCCGCCTATGCGTCGAGGGCGTCACCCCGGTCGGGGTGACGCCCTCGTCACGCGGGGCTGTCGCTGGATCAGCCGGTACGCAGACCCTCCAGCAGCGCGCGGTCGCCCGTGACGTCGAGCGTCTCGAAGCTGACCCGGCCCCAGAGCGCCAGCAGCAGGTCGCTCGCGGTGCCGCTGACCTGCGCGCGGGCGTGGTGGTCGTCGTGGTCGAAGATGGTCGCCGTGTCGAGCAGCGCCACCCCCTCGCCGCGCAGCCGCAGGTACCACTCCTGATCCGCGTCGGTCGCCGCGAGCTGGACCACCCCGCGCCAGTCGCCCTTCACCTGCCGCCGGCCGGCCGGCAACCAGGTGTCCAGCACCTCGCTCACCCCGTCGGCGGCCAGCTTCGCCTCGACCGGCTCACCGGCCGCGATGGCGAGCTGGGCGTCCCAGCGGTGCACCGCCGTCTCGTGCGCCATCCGTCGGGGCCAGAAACCGGCCTTCTTCGGCTGCGGGGCCCAGTTCCACGCCGGCGCCTCCGGGTCGAGCCCGTCGAACAGGGTCATCAACTGGTCGTACCCGTGCTGCCAGAGCTGAAGGGCGCTGACGCCGGACGGCACTTCGGACGCGTCCCGGCGGGGCGGCGCCTCGGTGCTGCCCGACCCGGCGAACGAATAAACCCAGTGGTAGAGGCCCGCGAGGTGCAGAGTGAGATCATTGACCGTCCAGCCGGGACAGGACAGCACGGGTGTCTCCGGCGGTGCCTCGGCAACCGCCGCGGCGAACGCCGGACCCTCGGCCCGGAGTGCCCCAATCCAGAAATCCTTGCTGCCCTGCACTCTGCTCATCGCCATCCTCCCGGGGGTGCCGGGCCACCAGTAGGTGCCCCGGCTGCCCATCAGCCTAAGGTGAAAGACGTGTCAGACGCCTACGCCCAGCCGACAACCGAAGCCGATCGTGCCATTCCGGGTCCACTGGCCGGCTACACCACGCTACGGATGGGCGGGCCCGCCGGGCGGATCGTGACCGCGACCAGCGCCGACGAGATCATCCAGGTGGTCCAGGCCACGGACGATCCGATCCTCGTCCTGGCCGGCGGCAGCAACGTGGTGATCAGCGACGATGGCTTCCCCGGGACGGTCGTGCTGGTGCGCTCGGGCGGCCTGCGGGTACTCGCCGAGGACGCCGATTCCGTCACCGTCCGTGTCGAGGCCGGCGAGGCGTGGGACGACCTCATCGCCGCCACGGTCCGTAATGGCTGGGCGGGCCTGGAGTGCCTCTCCGGCATCCCCGGCTCGACCGGCGCCACCCCGATCCAGAACGTCGGCGCGTACGGCCAGGAGGTCGCCGAGACGATCACCGCCGTCGAGGTGTACGACCGCCTCGACGGCACCCGCCAGCTCGTTCCCGCCGCCGAGTGCGGGTTCGCCTACCGGGGCAGCATCTTCAAGTACCAGGACCGCTGGATCGTCCTCTCGGTCGACTTCCGGCTCGCCCGCTCGCCGCTGTCCGGCCCGGTGCGCTACGCCGAACTGGCCCGGGCGCTCGGCGTCGAGGTGGGCGACCAGGTGCCGCTGGCCGAGGCCCGGGCGGCGGTGCTGCGACTGCGCGCCGGTAAGGGCATGGTGCTCGACCCTACCGATCCCGACACCCGCTCGGTCGGCTCCTTCTTCACCAACCCGGTCCTCGACCAGTCGACGTACGAGCTGCTCCGCGAGCGCACCGCCGAGCTGGGCGAGCCGCCGGCCTGGCCCGGACGCGACGGCTCGGTCAAGGTGAGCGCGGCCTGGCTGATCGACAAGGCGGGCTTCACCAAGGGGCACCCCGGCCCGGGTGGCGTCGCCATCTCCGGCAAGCACACCCTCGCCCTCACCAACCGCAGCGGCACGGCCAGCACCGGCGACCTGCTGACGCTGGCCAACACCATCCGCGACGAGGTCCACAACCGCTTCGGCATGACCCTGCACCCCGAACCAGTCCTGATCAACTGCACCCTCTAACCCTGCGGGGGCCAGGGGAGGGTCAGCTCGCCCTGACGCCACCGTTGCGGAGTGGACAGGACGGGCCAGCCCTCAGCCTTGACCTGGGACACCGCCCGCACCCAGCGTTGGCGGGGGCCGAACGTGGCGTAGGGGGCGGCGGTCCGCCAGGCGTCCTCCAACGCCCCGATCAGGTCGTGGATCGCCTCGCCCGGAACGTTGCGGTGGATCAGCGCCTTGGGTAGCCGCTCGGCCAGCTCGGCGGGGCTGCCCAGCGTGGCGAGCTTCGCGGCCAGGGTCAACGTCCGAGGGCCGCCCGCGTCGAGGAGCAGCCAGCTCGCCAGCCGGCCCAGCTCGTCACAGGTGCCCTCCACGAGCACCCCACCCGGGGCGAGCGCCGCGGTCATCGTGCGCCAGGCCTCGTGCACGTCGCTCTCGTCGTACTGTCGCAGGACGTTGAACGCGCGGACCAGCACCGGCCGGAGCCCGGCCAGCTCGAAGCCACCCCGGGCGAAGGTCAGGCCCGGCGGGTCGGCGGCCGGCGTCGCGGCGGCCACCCGCGCCGGGTCGATCTCCAGCCCGACCAGGCGTACGTCCCGACGGACCCCCGCCGCCAGCCGGGCCCGCAGCTCCACGGCGGTGACCGGCGTCGCGCCGTAGCCCAGGTCCACCACCAGCGGATCGGCCGCGTCCCGCAGCCGGTCGGCGCAGGTCGCCACGATCCAGTTGTCCACCCGGCGGAGCCGGTTCGGGTTGGTCGTGCCCCGGGTGACCACCCCGAGGGGCCGGCGTCGTGGAACCCCGCTCATGCGTCCGGTCCCGGCGTCAGGAGACCCGGTGCACCTTGTGCTGCGCGGCCTGCGCGCGAGGCCGGACCACCAGCCGGTCGACGTTCACGTGCTCGGGGCGGGTGGCGCACCAGGCGATGCAGTCGGCCACGTCCTCGGCGACCAGCGGTCCGGGCACCCCGGCGTAGACGGCGGCGGCCCGATCGGCGTCCCCGCCGAAGCGGACCAGCCCGAACTCCTCGGTCTGCACCATCCCCGGGTCGATCTCGATCACCCGCAACGGCCGGCCGCACAGCTCCAGCCGGAGCGTGCCCGCGATGGCCGTCTGCGCGTGCTTCGCCGCCGTGTAGCCGCCGCCGCCCTCGTAGACGGTCAACCCGGCCGTGGACGAGACCACCACGATGGTTCCCGAGCCGGACGCTTCCAGCGCGGGCAGCAACGCCTGGGTGACCCGCAGCGTGCCGAGCACGTTCACGTCGTACATCCACTGCCAGTCGTCGAGCGAGCCGGACTCCACCGGGTCCAGACCCCGCGCGCCGCCGGCGTTGTTGACCAGCAGGGTGACCGGCCCAGGTGCCCGCGCGGCGGCCTCGGCGAGCCCCGCCACCGACTCGTCGGAGGTGACGTCGCAGGCCACCGCGGTGGCCTGCCCGCCCGCGGCGCCGATCTCGGCGACGAGCTCGGCGAGACGGTCGACACGGCGGGCGGCGGCGAGCACGTGGAAGCCCTCGGCGGCGAGCCTGCGGGCGGTGGCCGCGCCGATCCCGCTGGACGCTCCGGTGACGATGGCGACAGAGGTCATCGGGTCATTGTCACCCGCGCCGCATCGCCGATCCCGACCGGGCGTCGGGCTGTGCCGGCGGGTGTCGGTGATGAGGTCCGTCACGCCGGGCGGCCGCGCCGAGGCATTTCCGTTGCCCGATGGGGAAGATGACATCCGGCGTACAGGTTGACCGAGAAGCGCCGGTCGTGCGTGACGGCATTAACCGTGACAGAAGGAGCGGACGTGGCGGAACTGCACACCGGTGTCGGTCGTCAGAGAGGCGCCCGACCGTGGCCCCGGCCCCGCCGCATCGCCACCCTCTCCGTCCACACATCCCCCCTGCACCAGCCCGGAACGGGCGATGCCGGGGGGATGAACGTGTACATCCTGGAAGTCGCCCGGCGGCTCGCCGAGGCCGACGTCGAGGTGGAGATCTTCACCCGGGCCACCTCGGGTGATCTTCCCCCGGTGGTCGAGATGGCCCCCGGCGTGCAGGTCAGGCACATCATGTCCGGCCCACTCGAAGGGCTGACCAAGGAGGAGCTGCCCGGCCAGCTCTGCGCCTTCACCGCCGGGGTGCTGCGTGCCGAGGCGTCCCGCCCGCCCGGGTTCTACGACCTCATCCACTCCCACTACTGGCTCTCCGGCCAGGTCGGCTGGCTGGCCAAGGAACGCTGGGGCGTGCCGCTCGTGCACACCGCGCACACCCTCGCGAAGGTCAAGAACGCCCAGCTCGCGGCCGACGACCGGCCGGAGCCGAAGGCCCGGGTGATTGGCGAGGAGCAGGTGGTCGCCGAGGCGGACCAACTGGTCGCCAACACCCGCGTGGAGGCCCGCGACCTGGTCGAGCGGTACGACGCCGACCCCGCCCACGTCACGGTCGTGCAACCGGGCGTCGACCTGGGCCGGTTCCGCCCCGCGCCGGGCGACCGCCACCTGGCCGCCCGTGCCGCCCGCCGCCGCCTGGGGCTGCCGGTCGACGGGTACGTGGTGGCCTTCGTCGGTCGAATCCAGCCGCTCAAGGCACCGGACGTGCTGATCCGCGCCGTCGCCGCGTTGCGCGAGCGTGACCCCGCCCTGGCCGACGAGGTGACCGTGGTGATCTGCGGTGGCCCCAGCGGCAGCGGCCTGGACCGGCCGACCGCCCTGATCGAGCTGGCGGCCACGCTCGGCGTCACGGACCGGGTCGTCTTCCTGCCGCCGCGCACCGGCGACGACCTGCCGGCCCTGTACCGGGCCGCCGATCTGGTCGCGGTGCCGTCGCACAACGAATCCTTCGGGCTCGTCGCCCTGGAAGCCCAGGCCTGCGGTACGCCGGTGCTGGCCGCCGCCGTCGGCGGGCTGGTGACCGCCGTACGGGACCACGTCAGCGGAGTGCTGATCGACGGGCACGACCCGGTGGACTGGGCCCGCGCGCTGAGTCGCCTGCTGCCGGACAGCGCCCTGCGGGCCACCCTGTCCCGGGGCGCCGCGCAGCACGCCCGGCACTTCTCCTGGGACCGTACGGTGTCGGGTCTGCTCGACGTGTACGGCGAGGCGATCGCCGCCCGTCGGGCCCGGCTCGCCGCCGACCTGGCCTGCGACCCGGCGCTCTCCTGCTCCTGGTGACCACGGCGCTCGCCACCCGCGTGCGTGCGCCGGGTCGGTCGTAGAGTGGGCCCGGTGAGCCCGAAAAGCGACCTCGCGACCCTCATCGAGTCGGTCTGCGCCGACCGTGACCTGGCCTGGGAGTCGACCGGTCCCGGAGCGTACGCGGTGACCCTGCCGGGCACCCACAAGCTCAAGACGGTCTGCAACCTGATCGTCGGCGAGCACGCGCTACGGATCGAGGCGTTCGTGATGCGCCAGCCCGACGAGCGCCGCGAGGAGCTGTGGGCGTGGCTGTTGCAGCGCAACGCCCGGATGTACGGCGTCTCCTTCTCCATCGACGCGGCCGGCGACGTCTACCTGACCGGCCGGGTCAACCCGGCCGGCGTGGACGCCGACGAACTCGACCGGCTGCTCGGCTCGGTGCTCACCTACTCCGACGAGTCCTTCGACACGATGCTGGAGATCGGCTTCGGCAGTTCGATCCGGCGGGAGTACGAGTGGCGCGTCAAGCGCGGCGAGTCGACCGCGAACCTGGCCGCCTTCGCCCATCTCTTCGAGCCCTCCAACCCCACCCAGCCCTGACCCCACCCCCCGCTTTCCGCGATCTTGCAGTTTCGGTGGCGACACAAGGGGCCTAGCCGCTCATAACGACCACCGAAAGTGCAAGATCGACGCGGTTGGGTTCGCTCCTGCGGGGTATGCCGCGGCGCGCGGTGCGGCAGAGGGACCCCCGCGCGCCGAGGACGGAGTGTCGAGGAGCGGAGCGTCCCATGGCTCAGCGGAACAGCTCAGGTCGCGGCGGGACTGCGACCCGGACCAAACGGCAGGCCGGCAACCAGACTCCGGGTACGCCCGGGGTCTCGGAGTCGGCGATCTCCCAGATGCGGGTGGACGACATCCGCGGGCAACTGCGCAAGCGCGGGGTTTCCGGCATCTCCGCGATGCGCAAGCCCGACCTGGTGAAACAGTTGGTGCGCTCGCTGCGTTCGGATGCCGGTGGCGCAGGTCGGCGCAGCACCGGGCCGGCCGGCCGGGCGTCCGGCAGCAGGGCGTCGGCGGGTCGGGCCGCCGCGACGAAGAAGTCGGCGGCGCGGGCGGTGCCGAGTCGCGCGAAGGCCGCGCCCGCGAACAAGAGCGCCCCGGCGAAGCGGGCCGCCGCGAAGAAGACGGCCGCCGCGAAGAGAGCCACCCCGGCGCGGAAGACGGCGGCTGCGAAGAAGACGACGACCGCACGGACGTCGACGGCGGCCCTTAAGTCGGCCACCGCGAAGAAGACGACGGCGGCGAAGTCGACGGCGGCGCGCCGGACCTCCGCGACCGCTCGTACCGCGCCGGCGCGCAAGGCGCCCGCGAAGAAGGCGCCGGCCCGACCGGCCGCCAAGCGCGCCGCCCCCGCGAAGCGGGCCACGGCGAAGAGCACCGCCGCCCGGGCCACGGCGAAGAGCGCGGCTCCCGCGAAGCGGGCCACGGCGAGCCGGTCGACGGGCACGGCGGCCGGTGGGATCCGGACCGGGCGGGGCAGCGGACGATCGGTCCGCAGCTCGCAGGTGATCGCGTCGATCGCCGATCGGCCGGAGCGGCCGGGTCGGAGTTTGATCACCGCGAATCACGAGGTGATCCAGCGCTGGGCGCAAGCGCGGGGCGCGAAGCCGGCGACCATCGCGGGTACCGAACGGGAGGGTCGGGCGGGCGTTCTGACCTTCAACATTCCCGGATACCGGGAGAGCAGCCGGATTCGTGAGATCACCTGGGATGAGTGGTTCCACACATTCGATCTGCGCCGGCTCAATCTGATCTACCAGGAGCAGATGCGCGACGGTCGGCAGAGCAACTTCTTCCGAACCGAGTCACCCGATCGTGAGGACGGGTGAGGTGTTTGCGGGAATGCTCGACGGGTACCCGGCTGTTGCCAGAGACCGAGGCCGGAGCTGGGGATACTCGTCAGTTGTGACCGGCGAGACATCCCATTCGGGTTGAATTCAGAATCCGGCCGAACTAGCTTTATTGCGCCGCACCACGCTTGGAAACGTTCGGGGGAGCGGCGGATCGATCAGATCCGCGCACCAGGCGAGGTGCGAGGGGACGGGTGGACCTACCGTTGGGGGACGGTGCCCACCTGTTTGGACCGGCGGCGCGAGCGGGCGATGCTTACGGGGGTGAGTGTTGCCCGCCGCCGCCGGCCCCACACCGGTAAAGCGCCCACCAATGACCTTCGGGTCTCGGTGGGCGCTTTGCCGTCGTACGGTCAGCTTGTCGGGACCCGGTCTGCCGGCTCCCGCTCGGCGGCCCGGCGCAGCGCGTCGACGAGCCGCTCGCGGGGCGGCCCGGCCAGCAGGTGGCCGACGGCCGTCAGCACGCCCAACCCGCCCACGATCAGCCAGTGCCGGTCGCCGAGGTACTGCAGGCTCACCCCGCCCAGCATGGGTGCGACGAAGGCCGCGGCGGGGAACGTCAGGTAGAAGACCGACTGGTACCGCGCGCGCAGGTCCGGCGGCGCGAGATCCGCGTTGATCTGGGCGTTGGGCGGGGCGGCGAGCATCGAGCCGACCGTCCAGACCACCGCCGCGCCCAGGTAGACGGCCAGGTGGTCGGCGACCGCGAGCACTCCGAAGCCGACCGCCAGCAGGGCGGTGGAGGCGGCCAGGACGACGGCCTTGCGGCGTCGGTCGATCAGGCGGGGCACGAACAGTTGCCCCACCACGATCAGCGCGCCGCCGAGCGCCACGACCACGCCGTACGCCGATGGGCCGAGGCCGTCCGCGCGCATCGCCAGCGGCATGATCGTCGAGGTCTGCAGGGTGAGGACGGCCAGCACGAAGGTGAGCCCGACGAAGACCAGGAAGATCCGGTCGCTGAGTACGGTGAGCAGTCCCGGCCGGCGGGGCTGGGCGGGGCTCGGTTGGCCGGTCGGGGCGACCGGATCGGCTCGCCGCAGGGTCTCCGGAACCTTCCAGCCGATGACTGCGGCGGCGGTCAGCGTGGCACCCGCGTCGACCAGGAACAGCGCGGTGAAGCTCGCCTCGGCCACCAGCCCGGCGAGCAGCGAGGCGACCGCCATCCCGAGGTTCAACGCCCAGAATTCCAGGTTGAACGCGCGCGAGCGCCGTTCCGCGGGCACCACGTCGACAATCGCCGCCACGAGCGCCGGGCCGGGCATGGAGTGCGCGACGCCGACCAGCGCGGCGAACGCCGCGATCAGCGGCAGAGGACGGCTGAAGGCCAGCGCCACCATCAGGGTGGCGGTGGCCAGGTGGGCGGCGAGCAGGGTCGACCGGCGACCCCACCGGTCGGCCAGCACCCCACCGAACAGCACGCCGACCGCCCCACCGGCCCCGTACGCTCCGACGACGACGCCGGCCAGCGCCGCGCTGGCGCCCCGGGCGTCGGTGAGGTAGAGCGACAGGAAGAGCATGGCGAACGCGCCCGCCCGGTTGATCAGCAGCCCGGCCCAGAGGTACCAGAAGGAGCCGGGGAGCTCGCCTGCGGTGTCCTGCCACCAGCGCCGCAGGGCGTGCATGCGACCTCCCGACAGTTCAGTTTCTTAACCGTTTCTCCTGAACGGTAGTCGGGCCGGCGCGCGGTGGCCGTACCGGACTCAGGCCGCGGCCTCGGCGGGCTGCGGCGAACGGGTGCCCACCGGCGCCGCGACCTCGGCGGCATGCCGCAGCGCGGTGGCCCGCCGCTCGCGGGCAGGGCCGGACGCGAGGTGGGCCACCGCCGTCAGCACGCCGATCGCGGCGCAGCCGAGCCACAGCGCCGCGTTGCCGACGTTCTCACGCACCAGCCCGCCCAGGATCGGCCCGCTCGCACCGGCGATCTGCCAGGAGAGGCCGAACACGCCCTGGTACCGACCGCGCAGTTCGGCCGGGGAGAGCTCGGCGATCAGCGTGGAGTTCGACGGCGAGTTCAGCATCTCGCCGACCGTCCAGATCAACACGGTCAGCCCGTAGAACCAGGCGCTACCCGCGAACGCGGTCAGCCCGAACCCGACGCCCATCACCACGGCGGCGACGGCGAGGACCTGCGAGCGGTTGCGCCCCCGGATCAGCCGGGGCACGAAGAGTTGGCCGACGACGATGAGGAGACCGTTCAGGGCGATCACCGAGCCGTACGTGGCCGGGCTCAGACCGGAGTCGCCCATGGCGATCGGCAGCATCGAGATGTGCTGGAGGAACACCAGCGCGGCGAACAGGTTCAGCGTCACGAAGCCGAGAAAGACCCGGTCGGTGAGGATCGTGCGCAGGGCGCCGCGCGGGGCCGTGGTCGCCGCGACGGGAAATCCGCCGTGACGCGTCTCCGGCACCCGGACGAAGATGATGAGCGCGGTGATCAGCATCGTGCCCGCGTCGACCACGAACAGCAGCAGGTAGTCGGCCTGCGCGGCGAGGCCGGCGAGGATGGCGGCGCAGGCGAAGCCGAGGTTGATGGCCCAGTAGTTGAGCGAGAAGGCGCGCAGCCGGTCCTTCGCCGGCACCACGTCGATCATCATGGCCCCGAACGCCGGGCGGGCGGCCTCGGCGAACATGCCCAGCAGCAGGGCGCCCAGCGCGACGGCCCAGAGGTCCCGGGCCAGCCCGAGGGCGAGCATCATGGTCGCCGCGCCGAGATGCGCGGTGAGCAGCGTCGGGCGGCGGCCCCACCGGTCCGCGAGGGCCCCGCCGGCGGTGGTGCCGACCGCGCCGCCGACGCCCCAGAGGCCGAGCACCAGGCCAGCCTGAGACGGCGAGAAGCCACGTTCCTGGGTCAGGTAGATGGCGAGGAACACGAGGACGAACGAGCCGAGCCGGTTGATCAGGGTGCCGGACCACAGGTACCAGAAGGCCCTGGGTAGGCCCCCGGTGGTGTCCCCGAACCAGCTCCGCATTGTCCGCACGTGGTGCCCCCGCTTACAGGTAATGACCGATCTGACTACCAAGCCTTACGAACCCTAGTGCCGGCCGGAATCGCAGGTCACCCGCTTTTTCACGTGGCGGTCGTCACGACGGGTGCCCGCGTGTCCCCAACCCGGTTGAGGCAGGATGATCCGCATGACTGCGAGCGAGGGGCCCACCGTCGGGACGCTGGTCCTGCTGCGGCACGGCGAGAGTGACTGGAACGCCAAGAACCTCTTCACCGGCTGGGTGGACGTCGACCTGACCGAGAAGGGCGAGGGCGAGGCACGGCGGGGCGGCGAGCTGCTGCGCGAGCACAGCCTGCTGCCGGACGTCGTCCACACCAGCGTGATGCGCCGGGCGATCCGCACCGCCGAGCTGGCGCTCAACGCCGCCGACCGGCACTGGATCGCCGTGCGTCGGTCCTGGCGGCTCAACGAGCGCCACTACGGCGCCCTACAGGGCAAGAACAAGAAGCAGACCCTTGACGAGTACGGCGAGGAGCAGTTCATGCTCTGGCGCCGGTCGTACGACACCCCGCCGCCGCCCATTGCGGACGACGACGAGTGGTCGCAGGTGGGTGACCCGCGGTACGCGCTGCTGCCGACCGAGCTGATGCCCCGTACCGAGTGCCTCAAGGACGTCGTCGAGCGGATGCTTCCGTACTGGTACGACTCGATCGTGCCCGACATCCTGGCCGGCCGTACGGTGCTGGTGGCCGCGCACGGCAACTCGCTGCGCGCCCTGGTGAAGCACCTCGACCAGATCTCCGACGAGGCGATCGCCAAGCTCAACATCCCGACCGGCATCCCGCTGCGCTACGACCTCGACCCGCAGCTGCGCCCGCTCACCCTGGGCGGCACCTACCTCGACCCGACGGCAGCGAAGGAAGCCGCCGCCGCGGTCGCCAACCAGGGCCGCTGAACCTCGCAGAAAGGGGCCCCCGCGCTGGCGGGGGCCCCTTCTTAGTACGCCTGGTCAGCTGCCGATCGGACTGTTCTCCCCGGTGATCAGGTAGATCACGTGCTCGCCGGCGTTCACCGCGTGGTCGGCGAAGCGCTCGTAGAAGCGGCCCAGCAGGGTGGCGTCGATCGCGGTCTCCACCCCGTACGGCCAGTCGTCGCCGAGCAGCACCGCGAACAGGCTCTTGTGCAGCTCGTCCATGGCGTCGTCGTCGCGGTCCAACTCGGCCGCGAGGTCGACGTCGGGCTTCGCCAGTACGGAACCGATCTTCGCGGCCATCCGGTCGGCGATGTCGGACATCTCGGTGAAGACCGTCCGCAGCTCGGCCGGAACGGCCGGGGAGGGGTGCCGGCGCAGCGCGGTCTTGGCCACGTGCTCGGCGAGGTCACCCATCCGCTCAAGATCGGCCGCCACGTGCAGCGCGGTGATCATCGCCCGGAGGTCGGAGGCGACCGGCGCCTGTCGGGCGAGCAGGTCACACACCCGCTCCTCGACGTGCCGGTAGAGGTCGTCGATCTCGGCGTCCCGCTCGATAACCGTCTCGGCGGCCTGCCGGTCGGCGGTGAGCAGGGCCCGGGTGGCCTGGCGCATGGCGGCGCGGATGCCCTCGGCCATGTCCACCAGCAGTTGGCTGACGATCTGAAGGTCGGCCCGGAACTCGTCGCGCATCATCACGTCCTGTGGTCGGTCGCCGCCGACGGGTGTCGGCGCAGGGGTTGAGCAGGTGCGACGCCAACGGTAGGGGGCGTTGACGGACCCCGGATGAACCAGAGTGAACGACGCCGGACGTAAGGGTGAACACTTTCGGAAGTGAGGGTGATTCGTCCCGTTCTGTATGGTAGCCAGGTTAACAATGATCCTACGATCGCCGGGTGGAGTGGGCAGTGGCGGTCGTGGTGGCCGTGGCGCTGGCGGCCGGACTGGTCGCCGGTTTCCTGCTGCCCCGGTTCCTGCCGGTGCGCGGCGGCTCCACGTCGACGGGGAGCGCGAGCTCCCGCTGGAGCAGAGGGAGGCCCGCGATAGCCGACGAGCAGCAGGCCGGGCTCGGCCGTCGGACGATCGACTCGCTCCGGGCCGGTGTCGTGGTGCTGGACGACGACGACACCCCTGTCCTGATCAACCCGGCCGCCCGCGCCATGGGGCTCCTCCGGACCGGCAGCACACCGGGTTCGATCGCCGCGCACCCGTTGATCCGTACCCTCGCGGGTCAGGTGCGGCGCACCGGCGTGCGGCGCGAGATCGAGCTGGATCTGCCCCGAGGTCGCGACAGCGCGGGGGAGAACCCGCTGGGCGTGCACCTGCGGGCCATGGGTCTCGGGAACGGCTTCATCGCCGTCGAGGCCGTCGACGTGACCGAGTCACACCGGCTGACCCGGGTCCGGCGCGACTTCGTGGCGAACGTCAGTCACGAGCTGAAGACCCCGATCGGGGCGCTGCAACTGCTCGCCGAGGCGCTGCTGGACGCCACCGAACCGGCCGACGCCACGGCGCCCGACCTCTCCGAGGACCTGGTCGCCGCCCGCCGGTTCGCCGAACGCATCCAGCACGAGTCGACCCGGCTGGGCCGGCTGGTGCAGGAGTTGCTGGAGCTGACCCGGCTGCAGGGCGCCGAGCCGCAGCCGCCGCCGGAGCCGGTCGCGCTCGACTGGGTGATCGCCGAGGTGGTCGACCGCACCCGGACCACGGCTGCCGCGCGGGGCGTCGAGGTGACGGTCGACGGCGCGCGTGGCCTCACCGCCTACGGCAGCGACAGCCAACTCGCCACGGCCGTGGCGAACCTGGTCGAGAACGCCATCAACTACTCCGGCGAGGACACCACCGTGCGGGTCACCCTCCACGGTGACGACGAGCGCGTCGAGATCGCGGTCACCGACCAGGGCATCGGCATCGCCCCGACGGACGTGGACCGGATCTTCGAGCGGTTCTACCGGGCCGACCAGGCCCGCTCACGCGCCACCGGTGGCACCGGGCTCGGCCTGGCCATCGTGAAACACATCGCGAGCAACCATGGCGGTCGGGTGGAGGTGTCGAGCACCCTTGGGGGTGGGTCGACGTTCACCCTCCGGTTGCCCGCCAGCCCACCGGACGATCTCCTGGCGACACTGCCGCCGGCTGGGATCGAGGCCGGTCCGGCCGAGCTACGGCAGGTCTGACAGCAATGGAAAGGAAATCCCCCTTGAGCCGCGTTCTGGTGGTCGAGGACGAGGAGTCGTTCTCCGACGCCCTGTCGTACATGCTCCGTAAGGAGGGCTTCGAGGTATCGGTCGCCGCGACCGGAACCGACGCCCTCACCGAGTTCGACCGGACCGGCGCCGACATCGTGCTGCTCGACCTGATGTTGCCCGAGATGTCGGGGACCGAGGTGTGCCGGCAGCTTCGGCAGCGCTCGGCCGTGCCGATCATCATGGTCACCGCGCGGGACAGCGAGATCGACAAGGTGGTCGGCCTGGAGATCGGCGCCGACGACTACGTCACCAAGCCGTACTCCCCTCGGGAGTTGGTCGCCCGCATCCGGGCGGTGCTGCGGCGGCAGAGCCCGGAGGTCGCCGAGGCGGGCGCTCCGACGCTGGCCGCCGGCCCGGTGCGGATGGACATCGAGCGGCACGTCGTGACGGTCGAGGGCGGCGCGGTGCAGCTGCCACTCAAGGAGTTCGAGCTGCTGGAGTTGCTGCTCCGCAACGCGGGCCGGGTGTTGACCCGGGGTCAGCTCATCGACCGGGTGTGGGGCGCCGACTACGTCGGCGACACCAAGACGCTTGACGTGCACGTGAAGCGGCTGCGCTCCAAGATCGAGCCAGAGCCGTCGGCGCCGCGTTTCATCGTCACCGTGCGGGGTCTGGGCTACAAGTTCGAGCCGTGATCGGCCGATCCGAAGGGGGTCCGCGCCCGGCGTGGACCCCCTTCGGGCTGTCGGCGTCCGCTCAGCGGACGACCTTGACGTTGAAGATGGCGGTGTCGAGCCGGCCGTAGAGCCGCAGCCAGAGGGGCATCAGCATCTCGGTGCCCCGGGCGGTGGAGAGGTCACCGAGGTCGATGACGTCGGTGTGCCCGAAGCTGACGAGCAGGTCGGTGACGATCCGCTTCGCCTCCGCGTCGTCGCCGGAGACGAAGACGCTGTGGTCGCCGTCGGCGAGCTGGCGCGGACGCACCATCAGCTCCGCGGTCAGCGTGTTGAGCGATTTGACGACCTTGGCCTGCGGGAACTCCCGCTGGATGCGCTCGGCCAGGGATTCGGTGTCGTTGACCGTCAGAACGGGCGGGAAACCCGCGCTGAAGTCGAGCGGGTTGGCGATGTCGAGCACGACCTTGCCGGCCAGGTTCGCCGCGCCGGCAGCGGTGAGTGCCGGCAGGGATCCGGTGCCACTGGTGGCGTTGACGATCAGTTCGGCGTCGGCTGCCGCCACGGCCATGGTCTCCAGGCCGACCTCGGGGTGCTCGGCGGCCCAGTCGGCGTACGCGCCGGACCGGGTGGCCGCGACGTCCCGGGTGCCGATGGTGACCTGGTGGCCCAGCTCCGCCGTACGGGCCGCGATGGCCTGCCCCACCGAGCCGGTGCCGAGAACTGCGATGCGCATGTCGATCGATCCTCCACTCGGGCGCGGTGGCCTCGCGCCGCCTGCTCGCAGACTAACAGACAGGTCTGTCTATCTGCTGCCCCTGACGTGAACACCCGGACAGGGCTGGCGCGACGCCCGGGCCAGGGCGGGGACTCTCTTGTGGCGCCTTTGGAGCTGATGCCGTAAACGAGTCATCCGCTGATGCCGTAAACGATTCAGCTCCAAAGGCACCTCCGACGCGTACCCCTTGCCGTTCCTCGACGAGCGTGCGGATGCGGCCGCAGACGGAGCTGTCTGTAAAATCGTGCCCGTCACCAGCAACGACGAGGGAGTGCCGATGCCCGTGCACCGCACGCCGGCCGGCTCGGCCCGGGACCGGATCCTGGACACCGCGTTCCGGCTGTTCTACGCGCACGGGCCTCGCGGCGTCGGGGTCGACACGGTCATCGCCGAGTCGGGCGTGGCCAAGGCGACGCTCTACAAGCACTTCCCGCGCAAGGACGACCTCGTGCTGGCCTACCTGGACCGGGTCGACCAGGCCTGGTTCGGCGCGCTACGGGCGGCGGCCCGCGAGGCCGGCGACGAGCCGCGCGACCAGCTCGTCGGGATGTTCGACGCCCTCGTCAGCGCCTGTCGCCGGGACGGCTACCACGGCTGCGCCTTCATCAACACGGCCGCCGAGTCGCCCGCCGGCGGTCCGGTGCACGCCCGGACGGTCGAGCACAAGACCGTCGTCCGGGCCTGGGTGACCGAGCTGGCCCGCAAGGCCGGCGCGGCGGAGCCGGAGATGCTCGCCCATCAGCTCACCCTGCTGATCGACGGTGGGCTCGCCAGCGGCGTGCTGGACGGCGATCCGGCGATCGCCGAGGCGGCCCGGCAGAGCGCCCGCACCCTCGTCGACGCCGCCCTCGGCTGACCGAGACTCCGAGCGCTCAGACCGACAGCTCGTCGGCGGGGTGGGGGGCGACCAGGCCCTGTCGCACCCGGGCCGCGCACAGCTCGGCCAGCCGCTCGTACGCCGCCGCGCCGATCAGCGCGGTCAGCTCCGGGCCGTACGACAGGTACATCGGCTCGGCCCCGACGTGCGCGTCGGTCGACGAGGTGCACCACCAGTCGAGGTCGTGCCCACCGGCGCCCCAGCCCCGCCGGTCGAACTCGGACAGGGTGGACACCAGCACCTTGGTGTTGTCCGGACGCTTCACCCAGTCCTGGTCACGCCGGATGGGGAGCTGCCAGCAGACGTCCGGCTTGTATTCGAGCGGGTGCACACCGTCGCGCAGCGCCTGGGCGTGCAACGCGCAACCACCCCCACCGACGAAGTCGGCGTCGTTGAGGAAGACGCACGGCCCGTCGGCGCCCTGGGTGGCGGTGCGGCGAGCGGGGTTCTTGCCGTCGATGGTGTCCTCGTCGGTCCAGTTCTTGAACCCACGCTGGAAGTGCTGCCAGGTCGACGGGGTGAGCAGCTTGACGGCGCGGCGGACGCGCTTCTCGTCGTCCGGGTCGGTGAAGAACGCCCCGTGCGAGCAGCAGCCGTCGGCGGCCCGGCCGGCGATGATGCCGTGGCAGCCCTGGCCGAAGATGCAGGTCCAGCGGGAGAGCAGCCAGGTCAGGTCGGCCCGGATCAGGTGGGTCTCGTCCGCCGGGTCGGCGAACTCGATCCACTCCCGGGGAAAGTCCAGCGGCACCTCACGGCTGCGCGGGTCGCCCGGGTCGTCCACCGGCACGCGGAGCTCCATCGTCACCCGGACCAGCGTACGCGTGGTGCCGTCCGCGGGCCGACGAGCCGCACGAACGTGTTGCACCTAGGGTCTTCACCATGCGACTGGGTGTCCTCGACGTCGGATCCAACACGGTGCACCTTCTGGTGGTCGACGCGCATCACGGCGCGCACCCCTGGCCGGCCCACTCGGAGAAGGTCGTCCTGCGTCTCGCCGAACAGATCGGTCCGGACGGGGCGTTGACCGAGGTGGGAGCGGACAGCCTGGTCAAGGCGGTCGGCATGGCCAGGGCGGCGGCGACCGGGCTGGAGGCCGGCGACCTGATCGCGTTCGCCACCTCCGCGGTCCGCGACGCCACCAACGCGGCCGACGTGCTCGCCCGGGTCCGTGACGAGACCGGCGTACGCCTGGAGGTGCTCTCCGGCGCGGACGAGGCACGGATGACGTTCCTGGCGGTACGGCGGTGGTTCGGCTGGTCGGCGGGGCGTCTGCTGGTGCTCGACATCGGTGGCGGCTCCCTGGAGATCGCCGCCGGCATCGACGAGGACCCGGACGTGGCGGTCTCGCTGCCGCTGGGCGCCGGGCGTCTCACCCGCGAGCAACTGCGGGTCGACCCGGCCAGCACCACGCCGTCGTCCGCCGAGGCCGTCGCCAAGCTACGGGAGTACGTCGACAGCCGGCTGGACAAGGTGGTCGACCAGATGACCGAGGTGGGCTGGGACCGGGTGGCGGCCACCTCGAAGACGTTCCGCACCCTGGCGCGACTGGCCGGCGCGGCGCCGTCCGGCGCCGGCCTCTGGGTGAATCGCAGGCTGACCCGTGCCGGCCTGCGGCAGATCATCGGCTTCATCCGGCACATGACGCCCGCCCAGTTGATGGAGTTGGAGGGCGTCGGCGCGGGCCGGGCCCACCAACTGTTGGCGGGCGCGGTGGTCGCCGAGGCGGTGATGCGCCGGCTCGACCTGGATGCCATGGACATCTGCCCGTGGGCCCTGCGTGAGGGGGTCATCCTCCGTCGGCTCGATCAACTCGAACCGATGTGACCGCCCCTGGGCCGCCGACGGGTTTGCCGATGCTCGTCCTGATGACCCCGTGACAGCCGGGCTAGGCTGGCTGGTGTGACGTCCCGAGTCCCCGTGCTCCTGTCCAGCTCGTCAGTCTTCCCGGAGCCGACCGCCGCGGCGTTTCAGCTGGCTGCGGCGCTCGGCTACGACGGCGTCGAGGTGATGGTCTGGACCGACGTGGTGAGTCAGGACGCGGGCGCGTTGCGCGGCCTGTCGGCGCACTACGGCGTTCCGGTGCTGTCCGTGCACGCGCCCTGCCTGCTGGTCACACAGCGGGTGTGGAGCCCGGACCCGTGGCAGCGGCTGCGCAAGGCCGCCGAGTTGGCCGAGACGCTCGGTGCGCCGACGGTGGTGGTGCACCCGCCGTTCACCTGGCAGCGCGACTACGCACGCGGGTTCGCCGAAGGGCTGGCCAGGGTCGAGGAGCGCTTCTCCGGGCTCCGCTTCGCGGTGGAGAACATGTACCCGGTGCGCATGGCGGGCCGGCAGTTCGTCCCGTACGTCCCGGGGTGGGACCCCACCGACACCGGCTACCCGTCGTACACCCTCGATCTCTCACACTGCGCGGCATCGCACAGTGACCCCCTCGCGATGGCCGACCGGATGGGCGCGGGGCTCGCCCACGTGCACCTGGGCGACGGCACCGGCGAGGGCCGTGACGAGCACCTGGTGCCCGGGCGCGGCACGCAGCCCTGCGGGGAGCTGCTCTCCTCGCTGGCCGGCCGGGGTTTCACCGGCGCGGTGGCCGTCGAGGTGGCTACCCGGGGCGCGAAGAGCCGCGCGGTGCGCGAGGCGGACCTGCGGACGTCGCTCGAATTCGCCCGCGAGCACCTCACCGCGCCGTCACCGGTCGACGTCTGACCGGTGGCCGCCGGTCAGCTGACCGGGGTCAGCGACTCGGCGGTCGAGGTCGGCTGCGGGGCGACCGTCGCCTGCTCGCCGATCGCGGCACGCTTGCGGGCCCGGTGTGCCGCCACGTGCGAGCGGGTGGCGCAGCGCTCGGAGCAGAACCGCCGGCAGCAGTTGGACGACGTGTCCAGGTAGACGTTGCCGCACCGCTCGTCGGCGCAGACCCCGAAGCGGGCGCTGCCGTACTCGCAGAGCCACACCGAGAGCCCCCAGACCGCGCCGGCCAGGTATTCGGCGCTGACCGAGGCGCCACGGCTGGTCACGTGCATGTGCCAGTCGCTGGAGTCGTGCCCGGAGATGCGCGGCTGGACCGGGAACGCCTCCAACAGCGCGTTCAGCTCGGTCACCGCCTGGGCGTCGCGCCCCGAGGTGCCGTACTCGAAGACGTCGCGCAACCGCTTCTGAGCCCGTCGGAAGATGGCGACATCCCGGTCGGCGACCTCGTCGCGCATCCAGGCGTTGTCGTCGGGGAACAGGGCCCGCAGGTCGTCGAGGTCGTCCAGGCGGGCGTTGACCAGGTCAACGCCGGTCCGGGCGTACGCGTCGAAGTTCACACCCCAACGGTAGACGACTCACGGGGTGCGCGGCGCGTCGATGTAGTGCGGTAGGAACCGCGCGTAGCCGTCGGTGATCAAACTCGCGCTCTCCCGGACCCCCACCCCGGCCGACTCTCCGTCGACGATCCAGCTACCCAACACCGTCCGGTTGCCGTCGAACTGCGGCAGGGCCCGGAACTCCTGATAACACCAGCCCTCTTCGCCGTAGATCCCCGGGTTGGTGATCTCCTCGGCGGCGGTGACGATGCGTACCGAGCCGCCCTCGCGCCCGAGCAGGGGCTTGGCCACGTACTCGGGCATGCCGCGCGGCGAGTCGAGGTACGCCGGAAGCAGGTACTCGTGACCGGGGTACAGCTCCCAGAGGATCGCGAGCAGCGCCTTGTTGGACAGCAGCAGCTTCCAGGCCGGCTCGATCCAGGTGGTCGGGGTGCCCGGGGCCAGCGCCGGCGGCCCGTACGGCTCGGCGAGCATCCACTCCCACGGGTAGAGCTTGAAGCAGGTGGTCACCGCGCGGTCGGCGGCGTCGACGAAGCGCCGGCCGTCCCAGCCGATCTCCTGGATGGGTTGCAGCTCGACGTCCAGGCCGGCCTGCCGGGCGGTCTCGGCGAGGTAGCCGGCGGTCATGTGGTCCTCGCCCGACTCCTCCTCGTTCGACCAGAGCACGTGCACCCGGTTGTCGTGCAGCCCGGCGCCGATCTTGGCCCAGGCGCCCACCAGCCGCTCGTGCAGGCTGTTCCACTGGTCCAGGTCGGGGCGGGTCTGCTCCAGCCAGTACCACTGGACGATGCTCGCCTCGACCAGTGCCGTCGGGGTGTCCGCGTTGTACTCCAGCATCTTCGGCGGCCAGGTGCCGTCGTACGCCAGGTCGAATCGCCCGTAGAGGGTGGGCGGCGCCTCGCGCAGGGACCGGGCCACCGCCTCCGCGGCCCACTCCGGGATGCCGAACTCGGCGTACCGGCGCTGGGCCACCACGTACTCGGCGGCGGCCACCGACATCCGGTGCAGCTCCTCGGTGGCCTCCTCCAGCCGCAGCACCTCGTCGAGGTCGAAGGCGTACGCGGCGGTCTCGTCCCAGTACGACATGATCCCGCCGTCGGGCAGTTCGGTGTCGACGTAGACCAGGCCCTGGGCCCGGATGGTGGCGTCCCAGTCGGGCCGGGGCGTCACGGCCTCGCGCCGCACCTCAGCCGCCGCAGGAGGCGAGGTGGGTGCCGAACCCGCCGCGCTCGGGCAGGGCGGCGGTCGTCGGCTCGCCGCCGGTCCGCTGCGCGTTGGGGGCGGACACCCGCATCCCCAGCGCGACCGTGCCACCGCCACCGACCGGCCCGAGGGCGCAGTCGTCATCGTCGTCGTCGGAGGTCATGTTGCAGCCGGAGAGGGCGAGCGCGAGAGCGGTGAGCGCGCCGAGCTGCACGGAGGCCGACCGGAGCCGGCGGCGGGGGCTTTGGTTCACGGCATCGTTGTAGCCGATCGACGCCAGCGCCGCAGCCCCAGCCGCCGCCGGGCGGGGCTCCTGGCAGGGGCGATACGCTCGGCTCATGCTCCGTTCCGTCATCCTCGCCGCCTCCCGGTCATCCCAGGTCGAGCGGCTCGTCGCGACCGCCCCGTACACCCGGGACGTCGTCCGCCGGTTCGTCGCCGGCGCCGCCACCGACGACGCGTTGCGCGCGACCCGCGGGCTCGTCGACGACGGGCTGGCCGTCACCCTCGACCACCTGGGCGAGGACACCGTCACCCCCGAACAGGCCACGGCCACCCGGGACGAGTACCTGAAGCTGTTGGCGATGCTCTCCGGGGCCGGGCTCACGCCGGCCGCCGAGGTGAGCGTGAAGCTCTCCGCGCTCGGCCAGATGTTCGACGAACAGCTGGCGTACGACAACGTGCGGGCGATCTGCGCGGCTGCCGACAAGGCGGGCACCGCGGTCACGCTGGACATGGAGGACCACACCACCACCGACTCGACGTTGGAGGTGCTGGCGAAGCTGCGCAAGGACTTCCCGTCGACGGGGGCGGTGCTCCAGGCGTACCTGCGGCGGACCGAGTCGGACTGCCGGGAGCTGTCCTCGGCCGGGTCGCGGGTGCGCCTGTGCAAGGGCGCCTACAAGGAGCCGGAGTCGGTGGCCTACCAGTCGGCCCGCGAGGTGGACAAGTCCTACGTCCGCTGCATGAACATCCTGATGTCCGGCGACGGCTACCCGATGCTGGCGACGCACGACCCGCGGATGATCTCGATCGGCGAGGACCGGGCCCGTTGGTTCGACCGGGGTCCGGAGCGTTTCGAGTTCCAGATGCTCTACGGCATCCGTCCCGAGGAGCAGGCCCGGCTGGCCGGCGAGGGCTACACGGTGCGCACCTACGTCCCGTACGGCGACGAGTGGTACGGCTACCTGATGCGTCGGCTCGCCGAGCGCCCGGCGAACCTGGTCTTCTTCGGCCGTGCCCTGATCTCCAAGAAGTGACCGTCGCTTGACGCGCCCGGCTAGCGGCGTTAGCTTCAAGGCTATGACAGCTAGCCGGGTGTGTGTCGGTGCCTAGGGCCGGGCTCAACCAGCAGACCGTGGTGCGCGAGGCCGCCCGGCTCGCCGACGAGGTCGGCTACGAACAGCTCACCCTCGCCGCGCTCGCCAGTCGACTCGGCGTCGCGCTGCCCAGCCTCTACAAGCACATCCGTGGGGCCGACGCGCTGAACCAGAAGCTCTCCGCGCTCGCCACTGCCGAGCTGGCCACCGAGCTGACCACGGCCGCCGCCGGACGGGCCGGCGGCGACGCCCTGCGCGCGATGGCCGACGCCTACCGGGCGTACGCCCGCCGGCACCCCGGGCGCTACCCGACCACCCAGCGGGTGCCCGACCCGTCCGACCCGGAGCACGTCGAGGCGGGCGAACGCGCGGTGGGCGCCATCTTCGCGGTCCTGCGCGGCTACGGGCTCACCGGCGACGACGCGGTGGACGCGACCCGCGCCCTGCGCAGCGCCCTGCACGGCTTCATCGCCCTGGAGGCCGCCGGCGGCTTCGGTCTGCCCCGCGAGGTCGACCGGTCGTACCACCAATTGGTCGCCGGGCTGGACACCGCGTTCCGCTCGTGGCCGGCCCGCAGGGCCTGACCCGACCGATCGGACCGGGTCGGCCTCGCCCGATTCGCCGATTGGTCGTACCCTTCGGCGGGTGACTGACGGGGTGCAGCAGCCAGCACCGCGGCGGCTCTGGCCGCTGTGGACCGTACTCGTCGTTGTCGTTCTGCTGCTGGGCTGCGGTCTTCCGGCGGTGCTGGTGGTCGGGGCCGTCCGGGAGGCCAACGGCCGGGCCACGCTCAGCCGTGCCGGCGCCGCCGCCGACCCGGCCACCGCCGTCGCACGGGGGTTGTCCGACCGGATGACCGCGCAGCTCCGGCAGCAGTCCACGGCGCTGCTCGGCGGCGACCGCACCGCCTTCCTCGCCATCGCCGATCCGGCCGCGCACGCCGACCTGCGCCGCCGATTCGCCGCCCTGCGGGCCCTCAAGGTGACCGTCTGGCGGGCCGAGCCGAGCGGCCTGCCCACGCCGGTCGTCGGCAGACCGGGGGAGTGGCGGCTACTGGTGCGCTTCCAGTACTGCTTCGTCGCGCCCAACTGCCGACCGGGCCCGGTGCTGATCGGCACCCGCTGGCGGGAGAACGGTGACGCGCCCCGACTGGTCGCCGTCGAGGAGTCCAAGTCCGCCGAGACCGGCACCCGGCCGTGGGAGATCAGCGACCTGGTCGTGGCGGTCGGCGCGCGGACCATCGTCGCCACCACACCCGCGCTGCGCGGCAAGCTGCCCGCCCTGCTCACCCAGGCCGAGGCGGCGGCCAAGGTCGCCGACACGTACGTCGTGACGGGCTCGCCCCCGGACCGCTACCGGATCTTCTACGCCGGCCGCACCGAGTGGCAACGCTGGTACGGCGGCGGGCGGCCACAGTGGACCGGCGGGTACGCGGTGACGGTCGGCGGCGGCCACCACGAGGTGGTGCTCAACGCCGAAGGGCTGCCCGGCAGCGGCGCCGATGACCTGCTCCGGCACGAGCTGACCCACGCCGCGTCGCTGCCCGAGCGCGGTTACCCGGGCAAGACGACCTGGTGGCTCGTCGAAGGGCTGGCCGAGCTCGCGGGTTCCGGCGGTCGGCCGGTCGACCGGTACGAAGGGCTCGCGGAGGTGCGCAAACTGGTCCAGGGCGGTTGGGACGGCCGGTTGGAGGGCGTCACGCCCGCCGACGACGCGCCCGCCGACCGGGTCGGCGGCAGCTACGGCGTCGGCTACCTCGCCGTCCGCCACCTCGTCGACCGGTTCGGGCCGGAGCGGCTGTTGACGTTCTTCAAGGCCGTGGTGCACGACCGTGCGACGCTCGCCGCCGCCGCCGACGAGGCGTTCGGCGAGGACTGGTCGACGTTGCACGACGAGTGCGTGGCGTACGTCCGCGCGACCGCCGCGTGACGGTGCGCCGTACCATCGATGGGTGCGCCGCCCCGACCTGCCGAGGCCCGCAAGCGCCACGCGGCCCCGCCTGCTCACCGCCCTGACCGCCATCGCCGTCCTCACCGCCACCACCGCCGCCTCCTGCGGTGACGACCAACCGCCGGTCGCCCTCGCCTCGGCCGCCCGTAGCCCGGTCAGCGAGGTGATCGACGCTCCGGCGACGGTGACCGCCCGCGCCGCCGCCAGCCTCACCTCGCCCGCCGACGGCACCCTGGCCAGCCTGCGGGTCCAGCCTGGACAACGGGTGAAGCGCGGTCAGGTGCTCGCGGTGGTCGCGTCCCCGTCGGCCCAGGCCCGCCTGCGCCAGTCGAAGGAGGCGCTGGACGCGGCGAAGCGCGCCGGCCGGGGTGTCTCCACCGGCAACCTGACCAGCAGCCGGCGGGGCACCGACAAGGCCGCCGACGAGGCGTTCGACGCCGCCCGCAAGGCCGCCGAGAAGATCGCCGACCAGCAGTTGCGGGATGCGTTGCTGGCCCAGGTGACGTCCGCCCAGCGGCAGTACGCCGCCGCCGCGCAGAGCGCCGACGCGGCCGTCCGCGCGGTGCAGCGGGGGATCAGCGGGTTGAACTCGGCCGTCGGCTCGCTGTCCGCGGCGCAACGGCTGCAGGCCCAGCAGGCGTACGACCTGGCCAAGGCGACCGTCGACGCGTTGACCCTGCGCGCTCCGATCGGCGGGGTGGTGCAGCCGGGCGGCACCCGGGCCGGCGGGGGTCCGAGCGGCGGCCTGGCCGGGCTGTTGGAACAGGCCGGTGGGGCCGGGATCGACCCGTCGGCACTCTCTCCCGCGCAGGCCGGCCCACCGGCCGGGGTCGACGACGCCGTCGTGGTCGGCGGTCAGGTCACCGCCGGCACGCCCGTGTTGACCATCGTGGACACCGGGCAGCTCGGACTGCTCGCCGACGTCGACGAGACCGATGTGCTGCTGGTCAAGCCCGGGGTGACCGCCACCGTCGAACTGGACGCCGTGACCGGCGCCAGCTACGACGCCACGGTCCGCTCGGTCGACGTGCTCCCCACCAGCTCGGCGCAGGGCGGGGTCACCTACCGGGTACGCCTCGCGCTGGGCGCGGGAAAGCTGGCCGAGGACGAGCCCGCCCCCACGCCCCGCCCCGGCATGAACGCGATCGTGCACCTGCGCGTACGCGAGGCGGCCGACGCGGTGACCGTCCCCGCCTCGGCCGTCTTCTCCGCCGACGGCCGGGACGCCGTGTGGGTGGTCCGCGACGGAAAAGCCGACCGCGCGCCGGTGACCGTGGGCGTCCAGGGGTCCGACCTGGTGCAGATCCTCAACGGCGTCCAGCCCGGTGACCGGATCGTGGTACGCGGCACCGACCAGGTGCGCGACGGCCAGGAGGTGCGGTGATCGACACCCCGCCGGCCATCGAGGCGGTGGACGTGTCGCGCACGTACCAGCTCGACGGGGTGTCGGTCGAGGCGCTGCGTGGGGTCTCGTTGACCGTACAGCCGGGGGACTACGTGGCGCTTGTCGGCCCGTCCGGCTCCGGCAAGTCCACGCTCATGCACCTGCTGGGCGGTCTCGACCGGCCGACCGGTGGACGGTTGGTGATCGGCGGGCGTGACGTCAACGCCCTCTCCCCACCGGAGATGGCCACCCTGCGCAACGAGACGATCGGCTTCGTGTTCCAGGCGTTCCACCTGCTGCCGCGTACGTCGGCGGTGGAGAACGTGGCGTTGCCGCTGGTCTATCGGGGGGTGTCGGCCCGGCAGCGCCGGGAGCGGGCGGCGGCGATGTTGGGCCGGGTCGGTCTCGGGCACCGGCTCGACCACCGGCCCAACCAGATGTCCGGTGGCGAGCAGCAGCGGGTCGCCATCGCCCGCGCGCTGGTCACCGAGCCGACGGTGCTGCTGGCCGACGAGCCGACCGGCAACCTGGACAGTGTGACCGGCGCGGCGGTCCTGGAACTGTTGGAACGGTTGAACGCGGAGTCCGGAGTGGCGTTGGTGATGGTCACCCACGACCAGGAGGTGGCGGCGCGGGCCGCGCGCCGGATCACCATGCGCGACGGCGTGGTGGTGGCGGACAGCGCCGGCGACCTTCATGATCGACCGCCGTCCGTCGATCACGGTCGACCTGAGACACTGGTGCCCGCTCCCAGCGCGGAGCCCCGGTCCGTGTCCGGAAACGGCCCGGGGCACCCGTCCGGTGGCTCCGGTGGCGCCGCCGGAGCCACCGGGCGCCTTCCGCACGTACCCCGTCCGGATCGCACGCGGGTCGACAAGCGCGAACCCGGCCTGCGGCACGGCGAGGCCGACGTGCGCGAGGCCGACGTGCGCGGGCCCGAGGGCGGTGCGGCGTGAGGGTCGCCGAGGCGTGGCGGGTCGCGCTGGACGCGTTGCGCGCCAACCGGCTGCGCAGTTCGCTCACCATGCTCGGCGTGATCATCGGTGTCGCGTCGGTGGTGTTGCTGGTCGCCATCGGCGCCGGCACCAAACAGCAGGTGGAGCAGCAGGTCGAGGGGCTCGGCTCCAACCTGCTGCTGGTGGTCCCCGGCAAGATCGAGGTGGGCACCGCGCCGGTGGTCTCGCCGTTGACGCTCAAGGACGCCGACGCGGTCGCACGCGTCGTCGGCGATCCCCAGCGGGTCGCGGTCACCGTCGCCTCGGGAGCGACCGCGCGAGCCGGCGCGCGCTCGGACTTCACCACCGTGCAGGGCGTGCTGGAGACCACGCCGACGGTGTTCACCCGCTCGCTGGCCCGGGGTCGCTATCTCACCGGCACGGACGTGGACACCACCCGGCGGGTCGCGGTGCTCGGCGACTCGGTGGCCCGCGCGTTGTTCCCCGACCGTGATCCGCTGGGTCAACAGGTCACCCTCGCCGGCGTACGGTTCCGGGTCATCGGCGTGTTCGCTCCCCTCGGGCAGAGTCTCGGCGTCGACCGGGACGACGAGGTGCACGTACCGGTGACCGCCGCACAGCGCCTCTGGGGCACCCAGCGGGTGGACGGCATCGCCGTCAAGGCGCCCGACCGGGAACGGATCGACGAGCTGGGCGAACGCATCGTCGCGGAGCTGAACCGCCGGCACCCGGACACCGAGTTCAGCGCGGTCACGCAGCAGCAGATCCTCGGTGTGCTCGGCGACATCCTCGGCGTACTCACCGGTGTTCTCGCCGCCATCGCCGGCATCTCGCTGCTCGTCGGCGGCGTCGGCGTCTCCAACATCATGCTGGTCAGCGTCCGCGAGCGGACCCGGGAGATCGGGCTGCGCAAGGCGGTCGGCGCACGACCCCGGGACATCGGCGTGCAGTTCCTGCTGGAGGCGGTGCTGCTCACCACCATCGGCGGACTGACCGGGATGGCGTTGGGCGTGGGCACCGCCCTGCTGGTGGACGCGTTGTCACCGATCCCCGCGGCGATCACGTGGTGGTCGCTGGCGCTGGCCTTCGGTGTGTCGGCGGCGGTGGGGATCGTCTTCGGCGTGGTCCCCGCGCAGCGCGCCGGCCGACTCGACCCGGTGGTGGCCCTGCGCGCCGAGTGAGCAACCGGAC
Organism: Micromonospora sp. DT44; assembly: GCF_049841635.1. NCBI lineage: Bacteria > Bacillati > Actinomycetota > Actinomycetes > Micromonosporales > Micromonosporaceae > Micromonospora > Micromonospora sp. DT44. The sequence goes on from NZ_JBNCKS010000013.1 coordinate 115,784, forward strand.
GACGGACGCAGCCGGGGAGATAACGGCGAGCCGGATCGGGTGAACCGACCGCCAAAACATGATCAGTTGTACGAAGGGATCGCGCCGGTCACAGCCGCCCCGCTACCGTACTGGTAACACGCGCGTCGCCGCCCGGCCCGGAGCATCCGTCGGGTTGGCCCGCGCCGGGCATGGGATGGGTCGGTGAGCCATGGCCGGGTCGCAGTCCGACGGACGGCTGTCGGAGGTCAAGTTCCTGACCGTCGCGGAGGTGGCGACGGTCATGCGGGTGTCGAAGATGACGGTCTATCGCCTCGTGCACAGCGGTGAGCTGACCGCGGTCCGGGTGGGCCGGTCGTTCCGGGTGCCCGAGCACGCGGTGCACGAATACCTGCGGGGCGCGTTTCAGGAAACCGCCTGAGCCGCCGGACGGCCGATTGAGCGCCCCCTAGGCGTCATGGGCGGGGGTGCGTTGGTCCTGCTGACGCTCTGCGGCTACCCTGGAGCGCGACCGAGACCCTGCCGGTGCACCCCGCCGCCCAGACTGGTCCGGTCCGTTGTCCGCATGCGGTCTCCGTCGTCACCTGCGTGGTGTCATCCGGTCCGCCCCGCACGTTGTATCGAAAGGCTGTCGTATGGGCTCGGTGGTCAAGAAGCGCCGTAAGCGCATGGCTAAGAAGAAGCACCGCAAGCTGCTGCGCAAGACCCGCGTCCAGCGTCGCCGTCTCGGCAAGTGACCGGCGCCGGGCTCAGCCCGGCACCAGCGTCGCTTGCCAAACTGTCGACCTCCGGAGGCTCAGGTGATCAGGCCGTGGTCGTCCCGGCTCGGTCCCGCCTGTCGGGTAGGTGCGTCAGATGACCCCCGGTAGCACCCCAGGTGCTCCGGGGGTCGTCGTCGTGACCGGGGTCGGTCGTTACCTGGGCGCCCACGTGGCGGCCCGACTGGCCGCCGATCCGCGTATCGAGCGGGTCATCGGCGTGGACGCGCCGGAGCCGGCCGCCGAGTTCACCGATCTCCTGGACCGGGTCGAGCGGATCCGCGTCGACCCGGGTTCGCTCGGTGGGCTCCTCGCCGACCTGGACGTCGACGCGGTGGTCCACCTCGCGTTGGTCAGCTCTCCCGACCGGCAGCACGGTGGCCGGTCGGCCATGAAGGACCAGAACGTCATCGGCACCATGCAGCTCCTCGCCGCCTGCCAGCGGGCACCCCGCCTCCGCAAGCTCGTGGTCCGGTCGTCGACCGCCGCGTACGGGGTGTCGTTCCGCGACCCGGCGGTGTTCACCGAGGAGACCGAGCCGCGCGAGGTGCCGCGCGGCGGTTTCGGCCGCGACATCCTCGACGTCGAGGGGTACGTCCGAGGTTTCCGCCGCCGTCGGACCGACGTGACCGCGACGGTGCTGCGGTTCGCCCCGTTCATCGGTTCGACCGCCGACACGACCCTGACGCGCTACTTCGCGCAGCCGTTCGTGCCGACCGTGTTCGGCCGCGATCCCCGGCTACAGTTCCTGCACTTCGACGACGCGTTGGAGGTGCTGCACCGGTCGATCGCGGAAGACCATCCGGGCACCTACAACGTCGCAGGTCCGGGGGTGCTGTCGCTGTCCCAGGCGATCCGGCGGGCCGGTCGGGTGGCCGTGCCGGTGTTGGAACCGGGGCTGTCCGGCGCGGCGGCGCTGGCCCGCACCATGGGGGTCGGAGGCTACGGCCTCGACCAGGTCGATCTCTTCGTGCACGGCCGGGTCGTCGATACCACGCGCCTCGAGCAGGAGTACGGCTTCACGCCGCGCTCCACGGCCGAGGCGTTCGAGGACTTCATCCGCGCCCACAACGGCAGGGCGGTGCTCAGCCGGGGGCAGTTGGCCGCCGCCGAACAGCTGGTTCTGGACGGCATCCGGCAGGTCCGTGCCGCGGTTCGGGAGCGCACGTCATGACCGGGCAGGGGCAGGACCCGCAGGGGATCGGGCGGTTCGACGTACCGCTGGTTCCGCCCGTGCCGGACGCGGAGCCGGCGCGGCGCAACGGGCACCGCCCGGCGGCCCGGCTCGCGCCCACCGCGACACCCGGCGACGAGGTCGACACGCCGACCGACGGCCCGGCGGTCACGTCCGCCGACGTGGTCGACTCCGGCGCGACCGACGAGCCGGCCAGCGGAAGCCCGCCCGCCTCGGCTGGCACCGGGCCGATGTCCGGCGGCACGAGCGTGCCGGCTTCCGGCGGTGGCACCGCGCCGGCGGTGGCGGATCGGCCCGGGGACCAGTGGGACCGCCGGGTCGCCAACGGTCTGGCGTTCCTGCGTCGACGGTTGGCCGGGGACTACGAGGTCGACGAGTTCGGCTTCGACCCGGAGTTGACCGACGCGGTCTTCCACCCGTTGCTGCGGCTGCTCTACCGGGACTGGTTCCGTACCGAGGTCAGCGGGGTGGAGCACGTACCCGTCGACGGGCCCGCCCTGGTGGTCGGCAACCACTCCGGCACCGTGGCGCTGGACGCGTTGATCCTGTCGGCGGCCCTGCACGACAAGCACCCAGCCCGCCGCTACCTGCGCCTGCTCGGCGCCGACCTGGTGTTCCGGATGCCGGTGGTGTCGGAGATCGCCCGCAAGACCGGCGGCACGGTGGCCTGCAACCCGGACGCCGAGCGGCTGCTCGGCAACGGTGACCTGGTCGGCGTGTTCCCCGAGGGCTTCAAGGGCATCGGCAAGCTCTACGCCGACCGGTACAAGCTGCAACGGTTCGGTCGGGGCGGCTTCGTCTCGGCGGCGCTGCGGACCGGCACCCCGATCGTCCCGGTCGCCATCGTCGGCGGCGAGGAGATCTATCCGATGCTCGCCGACATCAAACCCCTCGCGCGACTGCTCAAGCTGCCGTACTTCCCGGTGACGCCGACCTTCCCGTGGCTCGGGCCGCTGGGGATGGTGCCGCTGCCCAGTAAGTGGCTGATCGAGTTCTGCCCGCCGATCCCCACCGCCCACCTGACTGATTCGGCGGACGATCCGCTGGTCGTCTTCAACCTCGCCGACCAGGTGCGGGAGACCATCCAGCAGACCCTGCACACGCTGCTGGAACGGCGACCCGATCCGTTCGGCCCCTGACGCTCAGCCGGCGCGGCGGCGACGCTGGAGGGCCAGACCGGCGGTGACCGCGCCGGCGACGAGCCCGGCCGCCGCCGTCGACGGTACGGCGATCTTGACGGCTCGGCGGCCGGTACGGAAGTCCCGTACCTCCCAGCCGCGCTGGCGGGCCTGCCGCAGCAGCGCGCCGTCCGGGTTGACCGCCACCGCCCGGCCCACTGCGGAGAGCAGCGGCAGGTCGTTGGCCGAGTCGCTGTACGCGGCGCAGCGGGTCAGGTCCAGCCCTTGCACGGCGGCGAGCTGGGTGACCGCCTCGGCCTTCGCCGGCCCGTGCATGAGGTCACCCACCAACCGCCCGGTGTACGCCCCCGCCCGCACCTCGGCCACCGTGCCGATCGCACCGGTCAGGCCGAGCCGGGCGGCGATCACCCGACCGATCTCGACCGGGGCGGCGCTGACCAGCCACACGCGCTGGCCGGCGTCCAGGTGGCGTTGGGCGAGCTGGCGGGTACCGGCCCAGATCCGGGGGGCCATCAGCTCGTCGAAGATCTCCTCGGAGAGGCGTTCCACGTCGTCGACCAGCCACCCCTCGACGAAGGCCAGCGCGGCCTCCTTCGCCTGGGACATGTCGCCCGCGTGTTCCCGGGCGAGCAACCGGAACCGGAGCTGCTGCCAGGCGAAGCGGGCCAGGTCGGCGGTCGTGAAGTAGTTCCGGGCGGCGAGCCCCCGGGCGAACCAGTAGATCGACGCGCCCTGCATCATCGTGTTGTCGACGTCGAAGAAGGCGGCGGCGGTCGGGTCCGGCGCGGGCGGGGTGACCGACGCCAGGTCGGTCTCCGCCCAACCGGCGGTGTGTCCCTGGACGTCGGTGCTGACCGTCATCCTGCGGCTGCGCGCCACGCGACTTCCCCTCCTTCCGCAGCTACGACGATGCCTTCAGCGAGGGTATCCGGAACGAACGACCGACCGGCCGGGCACAGAGAACCGTGCCGCGACCGGTCGGTCGTTCGCTCTCGCGTGGCGGGTCAGCGAGCCTGGTTTCGCCGGGTGGGTCAGCGGACCCAGTCTCGCCGGGCGGGTCAGCGCGCGCCGGGGCAGGTGCTCGGGGTGGGCCCGAGGGTGTCGCTGCCGGTCGGCGCCGGCAGTCCGCACGCGATGGCGGCGCGGACCGCGTCCGACCGCTCCCGGATGCTGTCCAGCAGGGCCAGCGACCGCCGGGTCCGTTCCCGGTCGGCCCGGCCCGCCCCGTCGAGAAGGTTGTTCACCGCCCGCCGCTGGCTGGCGACGAACGTGTTGACGGCGTCGAGGCTGGCCGGCTCGGCGCGCTGCACGGCGGCGGCGGTGAGCAGGCGGATGCCCTGCCGGGTGTCGGCGTCCATGTCGTCAAGGACGGCGCTGTAGCCGATGCGGTCGCCGCGCAGCTCGGCAGCCTCGCCGAGCCGGGTCCGGGCGAAGTCCAGGAAGAGCTGGCCACGGCTGATGTCCGAGCTGGCCAGGGCGAGTTGGGCTCGCTCGGTGGACCGCTTCATCCCGTAGAGCGCGTCGCCGGGAACGGCGTTCTCGCTCGCGGCGGAGATGCCGGAGACGGCGATGGCGCCAGCGGCGATACCGACCAGGATCGCTCCCCGGGCACGGGCCCGCCGGGCGGTGACCGCCGGCAGCAACGAGCCACGGCTCGTGGTAGCGGCCGGCTCGGCGGTCGCCGGGGTCGTGCCGATCCCCTCACGCTCGGCGGTGGCGAGCAGCATCGCTCGCAGGCCGGTCCGGAAGTCGGGATCCACTTCGACGGTCGGAGGATCGGCGCTGATCCGCTGGCCCACCGCGACGAGCGGCGCCAGCTGGCTGTCCACTCGGGACCGCACGTGGTGCCGCCGGCCGCCGTTGGCCTCGTCGAGAAGTTGCGCGAAGCGCTCGGCACGCCGGCGGGAGAAGAGGTCGTTATCCACCGCAGGCACCTCCTCTCGCTGGTCACGGCCGGTCGGCCGCCGTGGTTTACGGCGACCGGGCGGCGTTTGTGACACCACGGAGGTGAGGAACCGTCCGGCCTGCCGGGCGGACCTCGGTGCCCCGGTCCTGCCGGGACATCCACCGGTCGCACCCGGAGAAACGCGGCGGACCGGGCACGGGTTACGGGCCGGGCGGGGCGGAAATCACAGAAAGTGATCGGCATCACCGAGTGAGACCCGCCCTGAGCTGCGCAGACAGTGATCGACGCTCGCCGGTGCGGTCAGCGAATCACGGTTGGAAGCCGTCGGGTAGCAGTCGGGCCAGCGCGCGGACGGCCCGGTACTGCAGAGCCTTGATGGCACCCTCGTTCTTGCCCATGGCGCGGGCCGTCTCAGCCACCGAGAAGCCCTGGAGGAACCGCAGCACGATGCACTCCTGCTGCTCCGGGTTGAGCTGTTTGACGGCGGTGAGCAGGGCGACATTGGTGATGTGTTCGACCACCGCCGCTTCCGGGCTGCCCTCGGGGCCGCGATCCTCGCGGTCGGCGTCGAGCACGTCGCCCGTGGTGACCTCCAGCCGGTACCGGCCGGACTTGAAGTGGTCCGCGACCAGGTTGCGGGCGATGGTCACCAGCCAGGCGCCGAGATCGCGGCCCTGCCAGGTGAAGCTCCCGATCCGCTTGAGGGCACGCAGGAACGTGTCCGACGTCAGGTCCTCGGCGAGCTGACGGTTGCCGACCCGGAAGTAGACGAACCGGAAGACGGTGTCCACGTACCTGTCGTAGATGAGACCGAACGCCGCTGACTCGCCGGCCTGCGCCCGCTCGACCAGCGTCCAGACCTCGGTGGCCGGGTCGGACGGGTCCGGACGGCTCGGGAAACCGGTCGGCGTGGTCGGCGTGGCGGCCGGAACCGCCGGGATCACCGCCGTCTCGCCCGCCGCCGGGTCGGTGGCCGGAGCCGGGGCGTCGCCGGCCCGGCGGCCCTGCGACGGCATGGTCGGTCGGGTCGGCGCGGCGACCCGACCGCCGGTCGGCATCGCGTTGCCACCGGGAACCGCCGGTCTCGGCGGAGGCTCGTTGGTGTGTGGGCGGTTGCGGGTCCGCTGCGCGGGGCTCTCACCCCGCAACGCGGCGTGCGGGTCGCCCAGCGGCGCGCGGGTTGCCGGCCGTTCGTTGACCTGCGAGCGGGGCGTCTGGCCGGTCAGGCCGACGGGACGTTCCGCGTATCCGAAGGTGGTCATCGGGCCGCCCCCGTCCCCTTGATGGCCGGACGGGCCGGTTTGCGGGTCGTCGGTGCGGACCGACCGGGCAACCGGTCGGGCAAGACTGTTCCGGGGTGTGCCGACGGGCGGCAGTTCCCCTTGAGGTGCTGGTCCAATGCGCTCACAGGCACGGGGGCCTCCTCGGGCTGAGGGGTGTCGACTCACGGCAAATGGGGTGAGCCGACCCGAGTGATAATAGGGCCAACGTCACCCGCGCGTGGCAAGTCCGTTACACAAGGCGGAAGTATTTCCCCCTGTGTCGCACCGGCGGCGGACCGGTTGTCCGTCGTGTGCGTTTGACTTTCGACCGACCCGTTGTTCCAGGATGGATCCCCAGTTCGGCAGCATATTGGCCGATCAAGTGAGCGGCACCCGCCACCCGCCGTACCGGCTCGGCCGAACCGTCGACCGGGCGCGTCGCTCGTCCCATCAGCCGGACTCGATCGTTGCGTCGGTGGCACGGTGAGCGTCCCGTTGACGGGACGCCCTGCGGCTGTCGCCCGGCGGCCTTCGGGCGTGGCCGGTCGACCGCCGCTGTGCCAGACTCGATGACCGTGCAGGACTTTCCGGCGGACTCGCCGCCGAACCTCGCCGACCGCGTGCGTCGGGCGGCTCTCGATCACGGCGACCGGCCCGCGCTGCACTGGCGGGATCAGCGGGTGAGCTGGTCCGAACTGGACGCCGCCGTGACCGCCGCCGCGTACGGCCTGGCTTCCGCCGTTCCGGCCACCGACCCGGGCGACACACCGCCCCGGGTGGCGATCGCGCTGCCCAACACCCCCGACTTCATTATCGGGTGGCTCGGCGCGCTGCGGGCCGGGCTGGTCGCGGTGCCGGTCAACCCCGGCTTCACCGCCCCGGAGCTGCGACATGTGCTGGCCGACTCCGGCGCGTCCCTGCTGATCGGCACCGAGCGGGTCCGGGGCCTGGTCGCCGAGGTGGCCGCCGATCTGCCGGCGCTCACCGCCGTGCACGCCACCCCGCCGACCGCCGGGCAGCCCGGGCCGCGCCCCCGGGCCCGCCGCGCCGGGGACGACCTCGCCGTACTGCTCTATACGTCGGGCACCGCCGGCCGTCCGAAGGGGCGATGCTCTCGCACCGCGCGCTGCTGGCCAACCTCGACCAGGTCGACGCCATCGAGCCGCCGGTGGTCGGCCCGGACGACACGGTGCTGCTGGCCCTGCCGCTGTTCCACGCGTACGGGCTCAATGCGGGGCTCGGCGCCGTCGTCCACCATGGTGCCGCCGGCGTGCTGCTCGACGAGCCGGACCCGACGGCGGGACTCGCCGAGATCGCCCGGCACCGGGTCAGCGTGCTGGTCGGCGTACCGTCGATGTTCCTGGCCTGGGCCGACGCCGACACGGTCCGCGCGGCGACCGCTTCGGTACGGGTGGCGGTGTGCGGCGCGGCGCCCCTGGAACCCGCGGTCGCGGCGCGCTTCACCGCGGCGACCGGCCACCCGGTGCACATCGGCTACGGCCTCACCGAGACCGCGCCGGTGCTCACCTCCACCCTGGTCGGCAAGGTGGCGAAGGCCGGCTCGATCGGGCGGCCGCTGCCCGGCGTCCAGCTGCGCCTGGTCGGGCCGGACTCGGTGGACCTGTGGCGCGACGGCCAGGCCGTCCCGGACGACGACACGGACGAGTTGGACATCTCCGACGTCGGCCCCGGCACCGACCCGGGGCAGATCGTCGTACGCGGCCCCAACCTCTTCGACGGCTACTGGCCGGACGGCCGCGACGGTCCGGACGCCGACGGCTGGTGGGGCACCGGCGACATCGCGTACGCCGACTCCGACGGCGACCTGCACCTGGTGGACCGACTCGGCGACCTGATCCTGGTCAACGGCTTCAACGTCTATCCGCACGAGGTCGAGCTGGTGCTCGCCGGGCACCCCGGGGTGGCCGAGTCGGCGGTACTGGGTGTGCCGCACCCGCGAACCGGCGAGACTGTGCGGGCGTACGTGGTGCCGGCGCCGGGGCGGCCGGTCAGCGGCGAGGAGTTGCTCGCACACTGCGCACGGAACCTGGCCCGGTTCAAGTGCCCGACCGCCGTCGAGTTCGTCGACGCACTGCCCCACTCGGCGATCGGCAAGGTACGAAAGACCCAGCTCCGGTCGGCGACCCCGGCCGGATCGCCCGCATCCGCCGACGACGCCCGCACGGAGGTACCCGATGGCCACTGACGCCCGGCTCGCCCTGATCACCCGACCCGGCTGCCACCTGTGCGACGACGCCAAGGCCGCGCTCGACCGGGTGGTGGCGGTCACCGGCGACAAGTGGGTCGAGTGGGACGTCACCGGCGACGAGGGGCTGGAACGGGAGTACGGGGACCGGCTGCCGGTGGTGATGCTCGACGGCAAGGAGCACGGCTACTGGCGGGTGGAGGAGGATCGGCTGCTGCGGGACCTGACCACGCCGCAGCTCTGAGGGCCTAGGGTGCTCGGATGACCCCTGCGCACCCCCACCTGGTCTGGGACTGGAACGGCACCCTGCTCAACGACCTCAGCCTGGTGGTGGCCGCCACCAACGCCGCGTTCGCCAGCGTGGGCGGGCCGACCGTCACCTCCGACGAGCACCGGACGCGCTTCCGCCGCCCGATCGCCGACTACTACGCCGAGGTGCTCGGGCAGGCCGTGGACGACGAGGCGTTCGGTCGGCTGGACCGGATCTTCCACGACGCGTACCGCGACGGGCTGACCACCTGCGAGCTGGCGGCCGACGCGCGGACCGCGATGGCCGCCTGGGACGGCAGCCAGAGCCTGCTCTCCATGTGGTTTCACGAGGAGCTGGTGCCGACGGTGCACACGTACGGGCTGACCGGCCACTTCACCCGCGTCGACGGTCTGCGGGCGACGGTCGGCGGCGACCGCAAGGCCGAGTCCCTCCGGCGGCACCTGGCCGAGCTGGATGTCGACGGCAGCGCGGTCGTACTCATCGGCGACTCCATCGACGACGCGGACGCGGCCCTCGCGGTCGGCGGCCGCGCGGTGCTCTACACCGGCGGGTTCACCGACCCGGCCCGGCTGCGCGACTCCGGTCACCCGGTGGCCGACACCCTCACGGACGCGGTGGCCCTGGCCGCCCGGGTGGTCAGTTCCGCAGGTAGGTGAGGACGGCCAGCACCCGCCGATGCTGCTCGGTGTCCGGCGGGAGGGTGAGCTTGGTGAAGATGTTGCGGACGTGCTTCTCCACCGCGCCGTCGCTGACCACCAGGGCGCGGGCGATGGCCGTGTTCGACCGGCCCTCGGCCATCAGCGCGAGCACCTCCCGCTCGCGCGGGGTCAACTCGCGCAGCGGGTCGTCGCGGCGGCGTCGGGCGAAGAGCTGGCCGACCACCTCCGGGTCGAGCACCGTGCCGCCGGCCGCCACCCGGCGCAGCGCGTCCAGGAACTCGTCGATCGCCGCCACCCGGTCCTTGAGCAGGTAGCCGATCCCGCCGCCGCCGCCGGCGCCGCCGGTGGTGGCGAGCAGATCATCGGCGTACGACACCTCGACGTACTGGGAGAGCACGAGGATCGGCGTACGCGGCACCAGTTGGCGTGCCCGCACCGCCGCCCGCAAACCCTCGTCGGTGTGGGTCGGTGGCATCCGGACGTCAACGATCGACACGTCGGGCCGGTGCTCGACCACCGCCTCGACGAGCGCGTCGCCGTCCCCGACGGCGGCCACCACCTGGTGCCCGCTCTCGGTCAGTAGTCGTACCAGCCCCTCCCGGAGCAGGACGGCGTCGTCGGCGATCACGATGCGCATGGGTGTGGTGTCTACCACGTCGGGACCGCCATCGCGGTGGTTCACAGCGGCAGTTCGGCGCGGATCTCGGTGGGGCCGCCGTTCGGGCTGATCACAGCCAGCTCACCGCCGGCCGCCCGCACCCGGTCGGCGATACCGGCCAGCCCGTGCCCCTTGGCCAGATGCGCGCCGCCCTGCCCGTCGTCGCCCACCCGTACCTGAAGGTGGGTGCCCTGGCGGGCCACGGCGACCGTGGCCTCGGTGGCCCGACTGTGCTTGGCGATGTTGGTCAACGCCTCGGCCACCACGAAGTAGGCGGTGTTCTCCACCGCCGGGTCGAGTCGGCCGTCCCGCGTGCCCAACTGCTGATCGACCTCAAGCTCGATGGGGATGAGCCCGCGACCGGCGAGAGCGGCGAGCGCGCTGGGCAGACCCCGGTCGACCAGGATCGGTGGGGCGATTCCGCGCGACAGCGCCCGCAACTCGGCAAGCGTCTCCCGGATCTGGGTCACCGCCTCGTCGATGGTCCGGCCGGCCTCCTCCGGGTCGGAGGCGAGCTGCATGCGGGCCCGGCTCAGGTCCATCGCGAGCCGGACCAGTCGCTGCTGCGGGCCGTCGTGGATGTCGCGTTCCAGCCGGCGCAGCGCGGACGCCTCGGCGGACACCGCGGCCCGCTTCTGCTCCTCCAGCACGGTGATCCGGTCCCGCATCTCGGCCACCCCGGTCAGCAGGGCCCGGGCGAAGCTGGCCTGGAGCAGCGCGCAGCCCCGCACCACGATCGGCAGGGTGATCAGGAAGAACACGCCGACCGCGGTGTTCAGCCCGATCCGGGCGGTGGTCGAGTCACCCAGGCCGAGGAGTTGCGCCAGGTCCTGGTCGTCCCCGGACGGGCGGGGCAGGGCCCAGTCGTACGCCCAGTAGAGCGAGCCGGTGAGCGCCACGCCCCACCAGACGACGGTGATCACGAAGGTGGCCAGGCCCACGATCAACCGCAGGATTCCGTGCGCCAGGTCGAGCCAGGACTGCGCGTCGCGCATCGGCAGGAAGATCCGCCGCCAGGCGCTCGCGCCCGCCTCCGGCAGCCGGTAGCGCGGTCGGATCCGGGGCTGCCGGAGTACGGCGGGCAGCCGCAGCCGCTCGATGTCGGCCAGCCCGCGTGCGGCGTACAGCGTGCCGCTGAGGATCGGCAGGCCGATCACGGTGACCATCAGGCCGAGGCCCGCCGAGAGGCCGACGATCAGGACGACGAAGCTGGCCACTCCCAGTGGCAGGCCGAGAAGCACGTAGCCGGAGTCGACGAAGAGTTGGCTGGGGATGCTCCGTGCCAGCGGCTGCCGGTCGTTGGTGGCGGCAAGGGCGGTCATGGCTGAAAGGCTAGGCAGCCGCCGCCCCGCCCCCCATCCCGAAGCCTGGTCTCTCCCCGGTAGTGCTGCCCCCACCCTCCCGCCCATTCCCGCGCCGATCTGTGAGTGGGGTTGTCAAGAGGTGCGGTGGTGGGTGGTGATGGTGCGGTAGAGCTGTCGGGCGATGTAGCGCTTGAGGCAGCGGGTGATTTCTCTGGTGGTGCGGTCTTGGGCGCGGCGTCGGTTGATGTGGTCGCGGGTTTCGGGGTGGATGCGGCGGCGGGTCAGGGCGATGGTGTGTAGGGCGCTGTTGAGGGTTCTGTCGCCGCCGCGGTTGAGGCGGTGTCGGTCGGTGCGGCCGCTGGCAACGGGTATGGGGGCGGCGCCGGCGAGGGTGGCGTAGGCGGCTTCTGGTCGGACGCGGCCGGGGTGTGACCAGGTGGTGAGGGCGATCGCGGCGGTGACGGGTCCGACGCCGGGTTGGTCGAGCAGGGGTGGGCGCAGGTCGGTGACGAGGGCGCGTAGGCGTCGGTGGTTGTCGGTCAGTGCGGCGTCGAGGGTGTGGATGTGGCGGGCGAGGGTGGCCAGTTCGTGGCGGCGGGTGTGTTCCTCGATGGGTAGGTGGGTGTTCTCGGGTAGGTCGAGGGCGGCCAGGCGGGTGATCTGGTTGGCGGTGCTCAGCCCGCGT